>NZ_JBTVYK010000016.1:0-108671 GCF_054788135.1 Streptomyces sp. O3 | reverse complement strand
GTGCGGGGCAGCGTGTCGGCGACCGCGTCCAGGAAGGCCCGCACCAGCGCCTCGGGCTCGGGCAGCTCCAAGGGCTTGCGCAGGGCGTCCGTGCCGACTCTGGTGAGCGGGGCGGCGTGCCCTTCGTGGGGCAGCGCGGCGGCGACGGCCCGCAGCTGGGCGAGGTCCTCGGCGTCCAGCGGTCCGGCCCGCCAGGCGTCGTGGTCGTCGGCGGTCAGGCCGGGCAGCAGCCGCCCGCGCGCGACGAGCCGCAGCGCGAGCAGCGCGCCGGCCCCCCAGCAGGCCGTCGCGGGGTGCGCGTCCGGCTGCCGCCTGGCGCGCACCAGCAGCGGCAGCGCGTCGGCCAGCGGCAGGGTCAGCGCGGGAACGGACGTCGTACGGACGCTTGGGCCGTGCGAACGTACGACGGTCAGGTCCACCCGGCGCGCGTCCGCCGACACCCCGCCCACGGCCGCGCTGGCTGTGACTGCCCCGTCGTCTGTGACTGCCCCGTCCGCGGCCGTCGCCGAGGTCGCGGCCGTCTCGAGCACCGTGGGCGCGCCCTGCGGATACCAGAAGGCGACCCGGCCCTCGCGCGGCGGCGCGGCCGGGAGGAAGAGGGCGGCGGCACGGCCCAGCGAGCTCGTCATACCGTGGTCACCCGCCCTCCTTGATCAGCCGCCCGTTTGATCAACTGTCCGTGTACGACTCTCACGACTGTACGGACGGGCACTGACAATCGAGGGTGCGCTTGCCGGAGACGACCGCGTCACAGGCGCTCAGGGGGTCGCCTTGGAGACCACGTACACCGTGGCGCGGTCGGGTCCCGAGCGATCCACCATCACGCTCTGGGTCGGCAGGGGCCGCTTCTGCTCATGGACCAGGCCTGACCACTCCCCCGGTCCGGAGAAGTCCCAGGACACGATGTCCTGGTCCCGGCTCCCGATCGTGACGTCGCCCTCCGCGAGGTCGGCGCGGTCGACGCCGACCTTCTTGAGGAAGGCGTCGAGCCCGGCGTCGCTGACGCTGAAGCGCACGTACAGGCGGCTGGTGCGCCAGTTGTTCGTCTCGTAGTACGCGACGTCCTCGGCCTCGCCGGGGATCGGCACCTCGTAGATCCGGCGCTGGACCTTGTTCGGCCAGCCTTCGGTGAGGCCGTCGGCGGAGTATCTGGCGGCCTTGTCACGGCCGCTGTCCCGGCTCTGTTGCGCGGAGATCACCAGGTAACCGGCCGGGACGCCGATCAGCAGCACGATCGTGACGGCGGTCAGCCAGCGGCGGCGGATCATCTGCCGCCGGTCCTCGGCGGGCTCGGGTTCCTCGTCCGGGGTGCGGGGCGGCGACGGGCTGTGCACGGTCATCTACGGGTTTCCCTGGGTGGTGCGGTCGGTGCGGAGCGCCTGCGCGTAGCGCTCGTAGCGCTCCACCCGGCGTCGGTTCGCACGGCGGAAGCGCCGGGCCACCAGACGAGCGAGGTCGGCGGCGCCGACCATACCCGCCTCGGGGCCGAGCTGGGCCTTGGCGATGCGGGCCTCGGGCCGGTAGCCGCGCCCGGTGAGATGACGGCGGAAGGCGTCGCGCGCGGGCCCGATCAGCAGGTCGTCGGCGGCGCTGACGCCACCGCCGATGACGAAGCAGGACGGGTCGAGCGCGGCGGCCAGGTTGGCGATGCCGACGCCGAGCCACTGCCCGATGTCCTGGAGCAGCTCCACACACATGGCGTCGCCCTCGCGGGCCAGCTCGGTGATCAGCGGGCCGGTGATGTCCTGGACGTTGCCGCCGACGCGGTCGATGATGCCGTACGCCACCGGGGAGTCCGCGGCGGCGAGTTCCCGCGCCTCGCGGACCAGGGCGTTGCCGGAGCTGTACTGCTCCCAGCAGCCGCGGTTGCCGCACGGGCAGCGGTGCCCGCCGGGCACCACCTGCATATGGCCGAATTCGCCGGCGACGCCGAACTTGCCGCGCTTGACCTGGCCGCCTTCGAGGATGGCGCCGCCGATGCCGGTGCCGAGGGTGATCATCACCAGGTGGTCCTCGCCCCGGCCCGCGCCGAACCGCCACTCCGCCCAGGCGGCGGTGTTGGCGTCGTTGTCGACCATGACGGGCACCGCGAGGCGGGCCTGGAGGGCGTCGCGCAGCGGCTCGTTGCGCCAGGACAGGTGCGGGGCGAACAGCACGCGGTTGCGGTCGGCGTCGACCCAGCCCGCCGCGCCGATGCCCACGGCGTGCACGTCGTGCCGGTCGGACAGGTCGAGCACCAGCTCGGTGATGGTGTCCTCGACGACCTTGGGGCTCTTGGACTTGTCCGGGGTCTCGGTGCGGAGTCTCTCCAGGATGTGGCCGTCCGCGTCGACGACGCCCGCCATCACCTTCGTACCGCCGATGTCGATGCCGACGGTGGGCACCCGTGGTGCCGACAGGTGGGAGCGTCGTTCGCGCGCGGCGACGGTGCGCAGGACGGTGGCCCGCGCGGTGCCGCGGTGGGCGAGGTCGCGGTAGGTGCTCATCGTGCCGATTCTGCCTCAATTGTGGAGCGGATGTCGGTGACCCCTGTGGTTACGGGGCACACATGCTCTGACCAGCACGAACATGCTCGATCGATCTTCACTCGCGCTCACGCTTGATCACGTCGTCTCACACAGCGTTGTGACCTCTGAGTGACTCGGATGATCTTGATCTGTTCCGTTCGATCAAAGGCTTGCTCGGCAACCACCAGGCTCCACACCACACCGTGTGCGGTCAGGGACAATCCTCCGCGTCCGGGTGTGACTGGCGTTCCTCGGGTCGTACAACACAGCAGCTCATACGCAACGGACACAAATGATCAGTCAGTCGGTCGGTCATGGCTCATGGTCATGTCGTGTTCGTCGGGGTTCTCGGTTGTCGATCTTGAATCAGAAAGATCTCGATCGTTTGTTGATCATGAATTTCGATTCAATCAAATGTGTCTGTTGTTGCGTTCGGTGATTGGTTCGTAGTGGATTGTGTTTATTGATTGTTTTTCATGATCGGAAATTGGAGATCAAAGAGAAATCGACGAATGATCTTCACAAGCAAGACCAGGAGACCCCACCGGTTTCAGTTTTGAGGCGAGTACGGAATCGGGTACTCGTGTGGAATAGTCGGTAATCTCTCATTCAAATCTGATCAGATCTCCCATATCAACCCTAGAAAGGGAAGAGTGAGGGTGTAGACCCTTCGACTAAGGAACAACACAAGGCCGAGGTCCAGGATCTCAGGAACATATTCAGGCTCATGTTCCTGCTATAATTGAAGCATGGACGACAACGACTTATCGGGGATATCTCCGGAGGGAATATACTTCGACTCCAAGGGTTTCCCGGAGAACCACAAAGAGTTGCGCAAGCAATGGCCCCTGAATGGCCTACTGCAAAGATGCGCAGTGTGCAGGCTCAGTAAGCCAGCGTTCTGTTACACCCGTTCAGAGTGGAAAAATTCCCACTACTGCAAAATCTGCCGCGCTGCGGTGAATGCGAAACGTCGCAAAGCCTGAGGAATAGCAACTCCCTGACATGGCCCCGATCGCATGTCAGGTTGAGCCCTTGATGGGTTGGACGGCCCATCGAGCGGATAGTACCGGCCCTGGGGTGTTTCAACCATTCCCCAGGGCCGGTTCAACATGAGGCTCCCCTGCCTGTGTAGCCCAGGGGGAATCCGCATCCGCAGTACCCAGGATTGCTAGCGGATGCTGAAACCCCCAGGGTACCTGCCCGTACCTTGGGGGTTTCTTTATGCCCTATTTTCGTTCTCTGATCTTTTTGATCAGCGTATTCAACTGCACCGGGTTCTCCTCCATCAAAATTACGAGACAGGCATCCAGCAATTTTCGCTGCTCCCGAGGGGTCAGCTCGTCCACTGCTTCAGGATTCTTATTACGCGCGATGTACGCCGCCTTGTCCATGCCCCACAGCAGGTCTTTTCTTTTTTGTTCTTCAATGGCGTTCATCAGCGCCGCTTTCCATGCCACCATATTTGATCATTGCCATCTTCCGCCCTCTTCCTTGTTGGGTGAATACTTACTTAACTTCTCGCTGAAGCTGGTAGAGCTTCTCGCGGAGATCGTGGATCTCACGCTTACGGGCTTCCTGGCCGCTCTTTGCCGCTTCTTCAGCTTCTCGTTCAGCCAGAAATTCTCGCATGTTCTGGGGTTTGTGCGTGATGTGGGTTGTATAGCTCTTGGAAGCTGCTTTTCGCTCGGCCTCTTCGGCTAAGGCCGCCGTGAAGTGCCCGGCCTCCCACAAATCGATCATCACCTCAGGTGCGGAGGATTTTAAGCTGCGCAGATAGTCCAAAGAGTACTGTTCAACCTTTGCTTTATCCGGATCATTATATTTAGCCATTTTCTTTCTCCTTCGTGATTTCTACTTTTTGTGGTATCCGATGCCGCCTTGGCCATCAGGAATTATGCACCATTCACCTACGTGGATCTTCTGGCCGTCCCACGTTCCCCTACTTCGGGGTTTGTGGAAGTGATTCTCGCACGACGCAATCTGCCGGTCAGGTTCTACGGCCGCGCTTTTGGGGTATCAACGCCTTCAGCGGGCTTCTCGCGGGCAACCAGGGTCCTGGTGATGTTGTAAGCCGTGGGACCCAGCTCAAGGCGCTTCAGGCCGACGTCCAGGCCCTTGCTGTCCAGGATCTCCACAAGCTCAGGGAACGGGGTGCGCGACATAGCCGAGAACATCAGCCATGCCCTTGGGTACGTCCGGCCCTCGAAGGGGGTCTCATGCGTGCCCGCGTCCAGGTTGAAGACGTTCAAGAGCTGGTGAGCGAGCCTGCTCGCTCCGTCCACGACGTCTCCGCTGTGAGACACCAGCAGCGATGTCCCTGGGACGTCCAGCAGGGCTGGACGGTGGTCCCCGGTCGTGGGCCAGAGAAATGATCCTGGGATTTCCGGTAATTTTTGGGATTCTTTAGGCACTGTTCCTCCTGTGAATCGGTCTGGGTGGCAACTCTGATATTGCTTCGTGGAGCCGGGTCTTTCTCACGCTCCAAAATTTCCGGAACTGGATACCGCACGACGGACAGCAGTAGTAGCAGACAACATGATCTTCCTTGTTCCTGGCAGGCTCTACGACCTCGGGCTCTAGTTTCCTGCTGACGCACACTGGGCACCTTGCTAAATAATTCACCGTAACAACCATCTGCCCTTCAGCACGATCACACCCGCTTTGTCGCGGGCACGATACAGGGTGTTTTTCGCTATCCCGGCATCGTCGGCAGCTTCCTGAAGCTCTTTGTACGTCTTCCCGCTGTCCGCCTCTTCGAGCTGCTCCCGGAGAAATTTAACTGCCTTGTCCCTGGGGCGAACCCGTTTCGGCACGTCCGCGTCGTACAGCGCTTCACCAATAGTCCGGTCGGTATCACCCAGCCATTCAACTCTTGCTGTCGTGATTCTCTGGGCTTTATCAACGGTGGTTGTCGCGATGCGGAACCGCTTCGTTGACGGAGTGGGACCCAGGTTGGACTTTGCCTGCCCGAGTAGACGCGCGTTGTCGTCATCCGGGTCGGTCATCACGTAAAGGACGGCTCTGGCGACCGCAGCGAAAGCGCGAGAACCCATGACACGGTTGAGGGCGTCTCCTCCGCCCTTATTGACGTGGATCAGTCCCAGGATGGCTGAACCGGTGCGTTCGGCTATTTCTGTGACCGGTTCCAGCGCCTGCCGTACTTCGGAGTCTTTATGACTGTCCAGGTGCCCCAGTCGGGAAATCAGCGGATCGAAGATCACCAGTGCAGCATTGCTCTCCATGATCGCGCACGCTAACTGCTGACGGTCGGCTTCCTGCGACAGGTCAAATAGGATTTGCCGGTCTTCACCGTCGTGGACGTACAGGATTCTTTCCATGTCCGCCCCGGCACCCATGAGGCGGGGCGCGATGGTGTAGGACCACGAGTCCTCGGTGGCGACCACGATCACATTGCGCGGCTGGCCCTTGAAGTCCCCTTCAAGCAGACCCCTGCTTACATCTGCGGCGTACTGGTAAGCGATGGCGCTCTTACCGAGCCCCTCGCGACCGGCCAATAATGTGAGCGCTCCCTTGGGTAGCCAGTTTTTGTGCAGCCAGTTCATGCGCTTTAATCTCACCTCGCTCGCTTTGGCGATCTGCATCTTCTTCCGTCCCTTTCGCGGTGGTGGCACCTCCTCTGTTTTCCCGAGACATCGGGCTATATCTCTTTCGAATGCGTGAGTGCTGCTGTACCGCTCGAAAAGTGGCGATGCCGCCACGAACCCCATGATCCGGTCCTGATCAACGTCCAGGGCGTTCAGGGCACCTACACTCGCGTACACCGCGTCACTCCGCTGGCCTTCGGGAACCCCGTCGCATAGAAATTTCCGCGCATAATTAGGTAGCTCTTCAGGGAGCTCGTCCAGTTCCAGGACTTCCCTCGACCACACAAGACGACGAACCTCGCTGGTCAGCTCTTTCTCTAACTCCGGGAGGTCGTCAGTGTTTACGCCCATTGCGGCACCCCGCTCCCAGTGTTCTCCCACACGACATGAGGGCGAAATTTGTGACGCTCTTCTTTCTGGTTAATGCCGAGTGGTAGGCGCAACAGTTGGGTACAGTCCCACCCGCTTTCATCAGCGCCCAGAACGTGAATCAGGCGGGCGTTGATATTCTCCAGACGATCGTTCCTGGTGAAAGTGTCCAGTTTCCAGTAGATGTGGAACCGGCCGGGGCTGGATTCCAGGATGATGTCCGGGTGGCTTCTCGGTGGCAGTGCGTCTGTGATGAGCTCGAAGAGTTTCGGTAATTCCGTTGGTTCATCGAGGTCCACCCAGGCGCACCACGATCCGGCGATGCTGGACTTGCGGCGGTTGCAGGCGTTCTTGTACAGCAGGGCCGGGCAGAACCAGGCGTTCACGTCGCCTACGGCCCCCAGCGCGGCCGTGCTGGACGGGCCGGGCTGGATGTCACAGAACGACGTATTAAAGGGACTCTCAATGGACAGTGACCCCTTATAGTTCCAGGACTCGGGTTCTTCGGTGCGCCAGATTTTCCGCAGAAATGCCGTGGCATATTCGGGGCCGTTCTGCGTGATCATCAAAGACCCTTCCCGTAGCGTGCTAACCAGTCCTTGACGATGATCCGCAGCATTCCTGCTTTGGACCTGTCTTGTTGTTCAGCTTCTCGCGCTATGGCGTTGTAGAGGTCACACTTCATTCCAATGCTGTTGTATTTGTCTTTGAATTGCTGCGCCGTCGTCATTAGATTCTCCCATTTCGAGGCAAAGGAAAGTTTACCGTTCTCTCTATTGTATCAAAAATTCTTACACTTTTGCCGGTTGTATCTATTATCTATCTACCCGCGACAGGCGATAAGCAACCCTCGCTCGAATATCACTAAACCCAGAGCAATCGCGATATCACGGAAAGTGAGAATTCCCACTCGCCCTGGAGAGTGGGACTGGGAATTTGGGAATGTTCCCATTTTCCCAACACGCACTCTCCAGAGAACTGGGAGCGAAAGTGGGGAAACTTCGGGCCAGAACAGGCCGCATTTTCACTTTGTGTAGCGGGCGGTCACTTTTAGTGCAGAGAATGGGGTCCGCGCTGCCGTGTGAGGCCAGACCACCTTGAGGAAAGTGGGGGAAATCAAGTTACGCAACCAACGCCGCAGTTCGCTTTATGTTACCGGTCCAGGGCACGGCCACTTTCGAGTTGCACGGGACCACGGCATACACGGTCTCCCAGGCCGTGAAGCGCATCATCGAGGAAGGCCGCACGGTGTGAGGCCCGAACAGACAAAAGGCGGACTGAGCGCCACGCTCACCATTGATCTCAAGGACGGATCAACTCTGGATCTGCTCTCAGACCTGGCAAAGAAGGACACGTCTACTGGGGCGGTGTAGCCTTACAGGGCCGCTCTCGCGCGCGCCAGCTTGTTGTTCCCGGACGCCCCCGACGTCTGGTAACAGGAAGCCCGTAGTCACCTGTGAGCGGGTGGCTACGGGGATTTTGGTGTTTCTCACTCACAAATGCTCTTGCACAAATTCATCGTCATAGTCTTCGTCTCCATTCATCATGAAGATTGCGCGACCCTGGTTCTCCAGTCCCTCAGCTCGCGCGATAGCGCAATCTGCGCACCACTCCCCGCCGTGCAGGTCGTCATATTCACCCTCCCCTACGCCGGGCTCCGACTGGTATTGGATTCGTGCCTCTGAGACGTCGAATTCTGTTTCGCACTCACAACATTTCGCCATGCCAGCATCTTACCGGGTTTCACGGTGAGAGCGTTGTGTCAACGTTGAGAATGATCGAGCTGGGCATGGTGACCTCTTGAGTGCAGTGGAATGCCCGGTTGACAACATCCGCGACCTTCTCTATGCACTCTGGGTTGCCTGTCAGCTCAACCGTAGCCGTTACAGCACCCGCTCTTGTGTGCTGAGAGGCATTCCCATCAGCGCCAGCAGTTTCTACCGCGAAGCCACGTGCGACGGGCGGGCCTGTTGCGCCGTCCCCGTTCCCTGGGTAGACCTCGCTGCTCCGGAGCAACTCGAACTCGCTGCTGATGGCACCCTTGATAGCTGCATAGTCCTCTTGACTTGCGTTCCTGATCAGTACGCTAACCGTGGACTCAGTGTGTTCCGTCATGGCTTCATGGTCTGCCAGGGTTCATGGTGCCGCGCGGGCTGCTACTGCGGCGGAGTGCTGATCTCGTCCATTAGCATCCGCAGCGTCAGTGAGTGTTTCTCGGGCGGCAGAGCATCCATGGCGGCCTGTGCGTAAGCCACGCCACCGGCACGGTCGCCCGACCTGGCGAGCATGAGCCCCCGGTGCAGCTCCAGGTGCGTGGCGAACCTCGGCAGCTCTGCCGGAAGCTCACCACGTGCCGCATCCTGTGCGTCAACCGCTGCCCGTTCATCCCCGAGGCGGGCGAGCAGCAGCGACCGGAACACGTTCAGCCGCCAGTACGGGACGGCGTAGTCCGAGGTCTGCTCGTACGACCCCGCTCGGTCGAAGATGCGTCGCCCGCGCACATCGAGGCTGAGCGCGGTAGCCCTGTCGCCCCGGAGCGCTGCGGCGTGCGCCTTGCCATAGATGGCGTTCAGCAGCCCCAGCGACGGCCGGTCATCGCCGATGGCGAGAGCCTGGTCGGCGAGCACGTCAGCCACGCCCAGAGAGGCACCCTCGTAGCCGAGTGCGATAGCGGCGCGACCACGGACCCATACGCGGGCCTGGTCGTCACCGGACTCGTCCGCAGCTTCGGCGGCCATGCGGTACCAGTGCACGGCCTTGGACCCGTCGTTACCGGGGAACGTCTTCGCGTACAAAGTCATGAGACGGCTCGCCACAGACCACAACCGGGGGTCGTCGAGCTGCTGCTGCACCACCACAAGCTCACCGGACACCCGGCGCTGAATGTCTGCGGCACCAAGGCTCATGTAGTCCGTGCCGTAGGTGGCTAGCTTGCCCTCCCAGTCGTCTGTGGACGGCCCGCCACGGAGACGTGCGGCAAACCCCTGGGTCAGCAGGTCCGAGGCCACCACGGGCGCTATGGCGGCTCCGGCAGCATCCGTCAGGAACGTACGGCGCTTCACTTCACCTTCCAGAACCGCTAGGGGCACGTCCAGGACGGCCGACAGGCACCGAAGGTAGAACCCTCCGGGCTGCACCTTGGAACGCTCCCAGCGGCTGACGTACTCCCGATCAAGGTTCGTCCCTAAGGCACTGTTGATCTCCGAAGCTAGCCGCCCCTGCGACCAGCCGCGAGCAGCACGCAGATCCTTGATCAGTTCCCCAACGGACATGCACCCATCTTGCCCCTAGCGCTGCCACTAGACAGCAACTCACGGACGACAGAACGGCACTTGCCCCTACAGATGCCCCTAGTTCGGCGGCGTCAAGGGCACGACTCTGCGGGCATGGCGACTCAGCGGACGCACACGCAGACCGAACCGAGGCGGTATCCGGGCCAGCCGGTGGAGCTGCCCCTTGACCCGTGGCTGTACGACGGACAGGCCGTTCCGGGGTGCGACGTGTGCGAGGCACTCGACCGGCAGCGCACCGAAGCACTCACAAGCCGCGACACCTGGGCCGCCTACCGCGCCGCCTCGGAAATCCGGGACCACGCGTCCGGGGCGCACGATTGATATGGGCAATATGCCCAGTAAACCGGCAAAATGCTGGGCAAAAGGTCTAGACCCTTAACACCTCTCGCGTGTTTCGTCAACGATTTCCGCATATTTGTGTACCGGCGAGTAACGTAATCCCCCGTTTCGTAAGGCTCAAACGGGGGTTTTACTGATTACAGCGCTTCGCGTCCGTGCACCAGGCGTACGTACCACACATGAACACACTCAACATCACGCAAGATCATTTCGGGTACACACTGCTGATGCTGCCGACGACCGTAACCTGCTGCGTCTTCACCGGTAGGTATCAGGTATGACTACCAAACACGCAAGATCATCACTGCTCACTCCGAAGCAAGCAGCTACGTACCTGTCTGTCTCTCCGGGGACGCTGGCCAATTGGCGTTACCGCAATGAGGGCCCTGACTATGTGAAGTTGGGCTCAAGATGTGTCCGATATCGCCCAACTGACCTCGAATTATGGCTTACTTCAAAGTAAAATGGACACTAGGGGGAACACGGATAGGCACAACACATGAGCAAGACCCAGGTATACGACCGGTGGCATCTTTCCCGACCCAGCAGAGAAGTCCGAGACGCCCCATCATGTGAGCACTCGACCAAAACCAAGACTCTGTACGCGGCTACCGGTCACGGTGTCGGTATGCGCTGGCAAGTACGGTGGCGAGACCACAACGGTCAGCAGCACAAAGAGAACTACGAGCGGAAGTCCGACGCTGACAAGCGCGCCAACTCCATAGCCGCTGACATGGACCGTGGCGTCTACATAGACCCGCAAGCGGCCAAGGAATCCCTTGCTTCTGTGGCTGAACGCTGGCAAGCAGGGGTGATCCACAAGGATTCAACGGCTGAGTACGTAGAGCGGATCGTGCGGCTTCACATAACCCCCCATCTGGGCAACCGGTCTGTGGCAGCGATCAACCGCAGTGACGTTCAGTCGTGGGTTAGGGACCGGTCTCAGGTGCTCGCGCCGGGAACACTGCGGAACGTATACCGGTATCTCAAGGCCATACTCAACGTGGCGTTGATGGACGGGCAGATAGCGCGTAACCCTGCTGTGGGTGTGAAGCTCCCCGCACTCCCCAAGAACGAAGTACGTGTGCTCCATCCTGATGTCGTGTCGGCTTTGGTTGCTGCCGCACCGGAACGGTTCTCCGTCATGCTGCTTGTAGCGGCGGCTACCGGTCTGCGTCAGGGTGAGTTGTTCGGGCTTGAGGTGGAACACGTAGATCTCCGCAACGGCGAAGTGCATGTGAGGCAACAGGCCGTTTCGCCCAACAAGGGTGCCCCGTATATCTCCACACCCAAGACACACCATTCTGTGAGGACAGTCCCGCTGGCACCGTTCGCCGTAGATGCAATCAAGGCTCACCTGAAGATGTTCCCTGTGGTGCCCGTTCTGATGGAGGACCGGACAGACCCTCGCAAGCCAGTGGAGCGCAAGGCGAACCTGATATTCACACGGGAGAACGGCACACCGTGGCGACGCGGTCAGTGGTCGCACCAATGGGCTGACATCGTCAAGGCCGCGAACAAGTGGCTTGAGCAGATGTGCTCAGAGCACCAGGTACAGGTACCCGAAGATGCCACCATGCATGATCTACGGGACTTCTACGCATCGCTGCTGATCCACCACGGAGAATCAGTCAAGGTCGTACAGCGGCACATGGGTCACGCCAAGGCTTCGGTCACTCTCGACACGTACGCGCACCTGTGGGAGGCAGCGGAGGACACGTCTCGGGACGCAGTCACACAGGGCATAGGTTCTCTGCGAAGTGCCCTAGATGTGACTCCGCACCTGTCTGTGGCTGCATAATCCCAGGTCACATGGGTTATCTGACAGTCCTGCCTCACTTGTCAGGGGTGTCGCAGTGCCCCGCCCCTGACCTGGTCGTACGCTCCGCTGCCGGTCTGTCACACGTGTCACGGCGGGCTCAGGCGCTCCAGTTCGTGGCTGAGCTCGTCGAGCTCGGAGCCGCCCGCCATCTGCCGGGTGAGCTCGTCCAGGCTGATCTCGGATTTGAGGTGGCTGCCCGCCATGGCGCCGCGCTTGAGGAGGATGAAGCGGTCGCCCACGAGGTAGGCGTGGTGCGGGTTGTGGGTGATCAGTACGACGCCGAGTCCGGCGTCCCGTGCGGCGGCGACGTACTTCAGGACGACCCCGGACTGCTTGACGCCGAGTGCGGCCGTCGGCTCGTCCAGGACCAGCACCTTGGCGCCGAAGTAGACCGCGCGGGCGATCGCGACGCACTGGCGTTCGCCGCCGGACAGGGTGCCGATCGGCTGGTCGACGTCGCGCAGGTCGATGCCCATGCGCAGCAGCTCCGCGCGCGTGGTCGCGCGCATCCGCTCGACGTCCAGGCGCTTGAGGGGGCCGGCGCCCTTGGTCGGCTCCGAGCCGAGGAAGAAGTTCCGCCAGACCGGCATCAGCGGTACCACCGCGAGATCCTGGTAGACGGTGGCGATGCCGCGGTCCAGGGCCTCGCGCGGTCTGCTCAGCCGGGTCTCGGCTCCTTCGATGGCGAAGGTGCCCGCGTCGTGCTGGTGCAGCCCGGAGATGATCTTGATCAGGGTCGACTTGCCCGCGCCGTTGTCGCCGAGCACACAGGTGACCTCGCCCGCGTGGACCTCGAGCGACACGCCTTCGAGGGCGCGGATGTTGCCGTAGTACTTACTGACGTCGTCGAGCGTGACCAGCGGCGCGCCCGGCTCGGGGCGGCGGTCCGCGGCGTCGGCTCGGGGGGATCCGGTCATGTCGTGGCCTCCGCGCGCTTGCGCACCCAGTGGTTGAGCAGGGTCGCCAGGAGGAGCATCGCTCCGAGGAAGAACTTGTACCAGTCGGCGTCCCACTCCGCGTACACGATGCCCTTGCCGGTCATGCCGAAGATGAGGGCGCCGAAGGCGGAGCCGATCGCGGAGCCGTAGCCGCCGGTGATCAGACAGCCGCCGATGACGGCCGCGATGATGTAGATGAGCTCGTTGCCGACGCCCTCGCCCGACTGCACCTGGTCGAACGAGAAAAGCAGGTGCTGGCCCGAGATCCAGGCCGCGAAGGCGACCCCCATATAGAGGCCGATCTTGGTCTTGACGACCGGGACGCCGACGGCGCGCGCCGCGTCCTGGTTGCCGCCGACCGCGAAGATCCAGTTGCCCGCGCGGGTGCGCAGCAGGATCCAGGTGGCGACGGCGACCAGCGCCAGCCACCACAGGATCGTGATCTTGAAGCTGACGTCGCCGACGGTCAGCTGGGAGGCGAAGACCTTCCTGGCGGAGTCGAAGCCTTCCATGTCGGAGATCGTCTTGGTGGACACCGTGCCGCTGATCAGCTTGGTGAGGCCCAGGTTGAGGCCGGTCAGCATCAGGAAGGCGCCGAGAGTGATGATGAAGCTCGGCAGCCGGGTACGGGTGAGCAGGACGCCGTTGAAGACGCCGACGGCCAGGGTGACCAGGAGCGAGACGAGGACGCCCACCCAGATGTTGGCGGTCAGCTGGTAGCTGACCATCGACGAGGTCAGCGCGGAGCTGGTCACCAGGACACCGGCGGACAGGTCGAACTCGCCGCCGATCATCAGCAGCGCCACCGGCACCGCCATGATCCCGATGGTCGACGCGGCGTACAGGACCGTGCTCAGGCTGCTGGCGCGCAGGAAGCTGTCGGCGGCGAAGGAGAAGAACACGAAGACGGCGAGCGCGCCGACGACCGCGCCCAGCTCGGGGCGGCCGAGCAGGCGGCGCAGCGGCGAGGTGCGCAGCAGCCGCTCGTCGGCCGTCTTGCCGGGGGCTGGCGGGGGCGGCGGGGCCGGGGCCTGGGCTGCGGCGGTCATCGGGTTCCCCGCTTCGCGTATTCCTCGAGGGTGGCGGCGTCCTGCTGGGTGATGATCTGCGGTCCGGTGAGGACGGGCTTGCCGCCGCCGAGTACGTCGGCGTTGTACAGGTAGAGCCAGAGCAGGTCGACCGCCTCGTAGCCCTGGAGGTAGGGCTGCTGGTCGACGGCGAAGCCGAGGGTGCTGTCCTGGAGTCCGCGTGCGACCTTCGCGTTGAGGTCGAAGGTGTCGATCTCCGCGTCGCTGCCCGCGTCCCGCTTCGCCTGCGTCGCGGTGTCGGCGAACGGGGCGCCGAGCGTGACGACCGCGTCGATGTCCTTGTCGGACTGGAGCTTGGCGCCGATCCCGGACCGCACGTCGGGCATGTTGGTGCCGTCGACGTACAGGTTCTCCAGCGTGCCCTCGAAGGTCTTGGCGACGCCGTCGCAGCGCTGCTCGTGGCCGACGTTGCCCTGTTCGTGCAGGACGCAGACGGCCTTCTTCCTGCCGCGCGCGTTGAGCTCGTCGCCGACCGCCTCACCGGCCACGGACTCGTCCTGCCCGATGTGGGCCAGGGCGCCGAACTCCTTGGACTCGGCGGAGCCCGAGTTCACGGTGATCACCGGGATTCCGGCCTTCTCGGCGCGGGCCAGCGCGTCCTTCATGGCGCCCGGCTTGGCCAGCGTGACGATCAGTCCGTCGACCTTCTTGTCGATGTAGGAGTCGACCAGCTGCGCCTGCTGCTGGCCCTCGTCGTCGTGCGCGTACAGGAAGTTGATGTTGTCCTTGACCGCGGCTTGCTCGGCGCCGCTCTTCACGATGTCCCAGAAGGAGTCGCCATCGCCCGAGTGGGTGACCATCCCGATGGTCCAGCGGGGGGTGTCGACCGCGGCCCTGCCCTGTGCCTGGGCGGCCTTGCGGGCGTCCTCGGCGCGCTTGCCCCCGGTGCTGCTGCACCCGGTCAGCGACAGGCCGACGACCGCCGCCAGCGCGATGCCTACCCAGGTTTGAACCCTTGCCACGAAGTGCCCCTCTAGCTGATCTGGCCGATCCAGTCCGTCTGGGGTCGGAAGTGCGACCCCGAACGTCCCAGTATCGGACACGATGAACCACGGTACGGTCAGCGGGGGCACTCCGGCGGTCACCTGGTGCCGTTCTCGGTCAGCTTCTCCAGCCGGGGCACGTCCTTCTCGGTGACGATCGCGGGTCCGGTGAGCACCGGCTTGCCGCCGCCGATGACGTTGGCGTTGGTGTGGTAGAGCCACAGTTCGTCGACGGCGAGATAGCCCTGGAGGTAGGGCTGCTGGTCGACGGCGAAGCCGATGTCCTTGGCCTTGAGCCGCGCCACGACGGCGGCGTTGAGGTCGAACGTGTCGATCTCGGCCGCGCTTCCCGCGTCCTTCCTGGCCGCCACGGCGGCCTCGGCGAACGGCGCGCCGAGGGTGACGACCGCGTCGATGTCCTTCGCGGACTCCAGCTTGGCCTGGAGGGTCGACTGGGTCTCGGGCATGTTGGCGCCGGTGACGTGGAGGTTCTCGGTCGAGCCGCCGAACGTCTTCCGCACTCCCGCGCAGCGGTCCTCCAGGGACACGTTGCCCTGTTCGTGGATGACGCACAGGGCCTTCTTCAGGCCACGCCTGGTCAGCTCGTCGCCGACCGCCTCACCGGCCACGGACTCGTCCTGCCCGATGTGCGTGAGCGCGCCGTACGCCTGGGAGAACTCGCCTCCCGAGTTGATCGTGACGACCGGGATGCCCGCGGCGGCGGCCTTGGCCAGCACGTCCTTCATGGCCTTCGGCTTCGCGAGGGTGACGATGATCCCGTCGACCTTCTTGTCGATATACGACTGGACCAGCTGGGCCTGCTCCTTGGCCTCGTCGTCGTGCGCGTAGAGGAACTCCGCGTTGTCCTTGGCGGCGGCCTTCCCGGCGCCGCTCTTGACGATGTCCCAGAAGGTGTCGCCGTCCCCGGAGTGGGTGACCATCGCGATCTTCAGCCGGGGGCCCGAGACGTCACCGCCGCCACCGCCGTCGGGCTTGTCCTCGGAGCCCTTGCCTCCGGAGTCGCTGCATCCGGCCGCGAGCGCGATCAGCGCCGCGCAGGTCGCGGCCGCCGCCGTCGTGCGGGTTCTGCGCATGGTGGCCCCCTCGTCTCCCGGCCGTCCGGTGCGGCTGGGGGAGTTCTAGCGGCGGGCGCGCGGCACCGTCAATGGCTTTGTCCGAACATTCTTACGTGCGCCGTTCCTGCGCGCGGGACTCCCGCCCCGGCTACCCGCGGACGAGGAGCTGGAAGTCGAAGGAGTAGCGCGAGGCGCGGTAGGTGTGCGACGCGAACTCGACCGCGCGCCCGGTGTCGTCGAAGGCGGTGCGCTCCATGGTGAGCAGCGGCGCCCCCACGGGCTCGGCCAGCGCCTCGGCCTCATCGGCGGTGGCGGCGCGGGCGCCGATCGCCTGGCTGGCGCTGTGCAGGGTGATCCCGGCGGCCCGCATCAGCCGGTACAGGCCGGTGGCCTCCAGCTGGGGCGGCTCCAGGGCGAGCAGTCCGGCGGGCAGGTGGTTGCGCAGATACGCCATCGGCTCGCCGTGGGCCAGCCGCAGCCGCTCGATCCGCCGGACGTCGCCGCCCTCGGCGATCCCGAGGGCCGCGGCGACCTCGGGCGACGCGGGTTCGACGGCGCTCAGCAGCAGCCGGGTGGCGGGGCGCTGCCCGGCCGCCTCCAGGTCGTCGTAGAGGCTGCTCAGCTCCAGGGGCCGCCTGACCTGACTGTGCACCACCTGGGTGCCGACCCCCCGGCGGCGCACCAGGAGTCCCTTGTCGACCAGCGACTGGATGGCCTGGCGGACCGTCGGGCGGGACAGGCCGAGCCGCCCGGCCAGCTCGATCTCGTTGCCGAGCAGACTGCCGGGCGCCAGGCTGCCCTGCTCGATCGCCGCTTCGAGCTGCTGGGACAGCTGGAAGTAGAGCGGGACCGGACTGCTGCGGTCCACGCCGAGCGGCAGCGACCGGGTCAGCGCGGTCTGGTCCGGCGGGGGCTTGGGCACGGGCCGAGCGTAGTCCGGCCCGAGGGTGACCGGAAGGTGTGAAGTCCGCTTGTCCGGACAAATGCACGGACGCGGGTCCGGGGAGATCTGAAGGCGGAAGACCCGCCGGAGCAAGGGTCTGAAGGAAAGCTGCGGCGGCGGTTAAGAAATCCTCGATGGACCAGCGCGCCGCCATACGGAAGATTCCTGTGACGTCGGTGGAAGAAGTGACGTACGACGGGAGCCGTTGCGTTGAAGGCGCTGGTCAAGGAGAAGGCGGAGCCAGGGCTCCGGCTGATGGAGGTACCGGAGCCGGTCATCGGCCACGGCGACGTCCTGATCAAGGTGCTGCGCACCGGGATCTGCGGCACCGATCTGCACATCAGGGACTGGGACGGCTGGGCTCAGCAGGCCATCGCGGCGCCGCTGGTCGTCGGGCACGAGTTCGTCGGCGAGGTCGTCGAGACCGGGCGTGACGTCGCCGACGTCAAGGTCGGCGACCGGGTCAGCGGCGAGGGCCATCTGGTCTGCGGCCGCTGCCGCAACTGCCAGGCCGGACGCCGCCATCTGTGCCGCGCCACGGTCGGACTCGGCGTCGGCAGGGACGGGGCGTTCGCCGAGTACGTCGCGCTGCCCGCGGGCAACGTGTGGGTGCACCGCGTCCCCGTGGACCTCGATGTGGCGGCAATCTTCGACCCGTTCGGCAACGCCGTGCACACCGCGCTGTCCTTCCCGCTGGTCGGCGAGGACGTGTTGATCACCGGGGCGGGCCCGATCGGTCTGATGGCCGCGGCCGTCGCCCGGCACGCGGGCGCCCGCAACGTCGTCGTCACCGACCTCAGCGAGGAGCGCCTGGAGCTGGCCCGCAAGGTCGGGGCGAGCCTCGCCCTGAACGTCGCCGACTCCTCCATAGCCGACGGGCAGGCCGACCTCGGTCTGCGCGAGGGCTTCGACGTCGGCCTGGAGATGTCCGGCAACCCGGTCGCGATGCGCGACATGCTCGCCAACATGACCCACGGCGGCAAGATCGCCATGCTCGGCCTCCCGGCCGAGCAGTTCGCCGTGGACTGGTCCCGGATCGTCACCTCCATGATCACGATCAAGGGCATCTACGGCCGGGAGATGTTCGAGACCTGGTACGCCATGTCCGTGCTGCTCGAAGGCGGCCTCGACCTCTCTCCCGTGATCACCGGACGGTACGCGCACACGGACTTCGCGGCGGCCTTCGACGACGCGGCGAGCGGCCGCGGCGGCAAGGTCATCCTCGACTGGGCCCGCTGACCTCCCCCGCGCTCCTCCCCTCCCCCTTCGGCCGAACTCCCAAAGGACTAAGGACTCAAGCATGTTCGACTCCGTGCGCGACGACCTGCGCACCACACTCGACGAGATCCGGGCCGCGGGCCTGCACAAGCCCGAGCGCGTGATCGGCACCCCGCAGTCGGCCACGGTCGCCGTCACCGCGGGCGGTGCCCCCGGCGACGTACTGAACTTCTGCGCGAACAACTACCTCGGCCTCGCCGACCACCCCGAGGTGGTCGCCGCCGCGCACGAGGCGCTCGACCGCTGGGGCTACGGCATGGCGTCGGTGCGCTTCATCTGCGGCACGCAGGAGGTGCACAAGGAGCTGGAGGGCAGGCTGTCCGCCTTCCTCGGCCAGGAGGACACGATCCTCTACTCCTCCTGCTTCGACGCCAACGGCGGCGTCTTCGAGACCCTGCTCGACGCTCAGGACGCGGTGATCTCCGACGCGCTCAACCACGCCTCGATCATCGACGGCATCCGGCTGTCCAAGGCGCGCCGCTTCCGGTACGCCAACCGTGATCTCGCGGACCTGGAGCAGCGGCTGAAGGAGGCGTCCGACGGCGGCGCGCGCCGGAAGCTGATCGTCACCGACGGCGTCTTCTCGATGGACGGCTATGTGGCTCCGCTGCGGGAGATCTGCGATCTGGCCGACCGCTACGACGCCATGGTCATGGTCGACGACTCACACGCCGTCGGCTTCGTCGGGCCGGGCGGGCGCGGCACCCCCGAGCTGCACGGCGTGCTGGACCGCGTCGACATCATCACCGGTACGTTGGGCAAGGCGCTCGGCGGCGCTTCCGGCGGCTATGTCGCGGCGCGCGCGGAGATCGTGGCGCTGCTGCGGCAGCGGTCGCGTCCCTACCTCTTCTCGAACACGCTCGCCCCGGTGATCGCGGCGGCGTCGCTGAAGGTGCTCGACCTGCTGGAGTCGGCGGGCGACCTGCGGGAGCGGCTGGCCGCCAACACGGAGCTGTTCCGCTCGCGTATGACGCGGGAGGGCTTCGACATCCTGCCCGGCGATCACGCGATCGCGCCGGTGATGATCGGTGACGCGTCGGAGGCGGGCCGCATGGCGGAGCTGCTGCTCGACCGGGGTGTGTACGTGATCGGCTTCTCCTACCCCGTCGTCCCGCAGGGGGCGGCCCGGATCCGGGTACAGCTGTCGGCGGCGCACTCGACGGACGACGTGAACCGCGCGGTGGACGCGTTCGTCTCGGCGCGCGCGGAGCTGCGCGAGGCGGGTGCGGGTGCGGGTGCGGCGGACGGTCTGGGATAGGCGGGCCGGGGCGGGCGGGCTGGGAGCGGCCGCCGGTTTGGGATAATCGCCGCATGATCGAAGCGCGGCGGCTGCACATCCTCCGTGCGGTGGCCGACCACCGCACGGTCACCGCGGCTGCCGCCGCGCTCTATCTCACGCCGTCCGCGGTCTCCCAGCAGCTCTCCGCGCTGGAGCAGGAGACGGGCCACCGCCTGGTGGAGCGGGGCGCCAAGGGCGTACGTCTCACCCCCGCGGGCGAGATCCTGCTCTCGCACACGAACGCGGTCCTGGCCCAGTTGGAGCGCGCCGAGGCGGAGCTCGCCGCGTACGGCTCCGGGGCGGCCGGGACGGTGACCGTGGCCTCCTTCGCCACCGGGATCGGCCTGGTGGTCGGGCCCGCCATGGCGCGCCTGGCCGCGTCGGCGCCGGGTATCCGGGTGCGGGTCCAGGACGCCGAGGGCGACGCGAGCCTGCCGATGGTGCTGGACCGGCAGGTGGACGTCGCGGTCGCCGTGGAGTACCGGGGCGCGCCCGGCGCGGACGACCCCCGGCTGACGCGGGTCCCGCTGTACGCCGAGCCGTTCGACGCCGTGCTGCCCGTGGCACACCGGCTGGCGGACGCGGAGCGGGTGCCGCTGGCGGACCTGGCCAAGGACGCCTGGATCGGCCCGTTCGCGGGCAACCCCTGCCATGACGTGGTCTTCCTCGCCTGCGAGGCCGCGGGCTTCCAGCCTCCGCTCGAACACTGGTCGGACGACTTCCGCGCGGTCGTCGCGCTGGCATCGGCGGGCGCGGGGGTGGCGCTGGTGCCGCGCTCGGCGCTGCGCGGCATGGACGTCTCCGGCGTCGCGATCCGCCCCGTGGACGGCGTCGCGCCGCCTACCCGGCGGGTGTTCGCGGCCGTGCGCTGCGGGGCGGAGGAGCACCCACTGATCCGCCCGGTCCTGGACGCCCTGACGGAGGCGGCCGCGTAACGGAGGCTGCCGCAGCACCAGAGCGGCCCTGTCACCGGAGTGGTCGATTGTCCGGACAAACGCCGGAGAAGCGATGGACAGGCGGGTGCGGCGGTGTCAGGTTGGGCCCATGCGCATCGGACTCATCGGGGCAGGCCGCATCGGTTCCTTTCACGCGGCGGTGCTCGCCCGCCACCGCGAGGCGG
This sequence comes from Streptomyces sp. O3, assembly GCF_054788135.1. Taxonomy (NCBI): domain Bacteria; kingdom Bacillati; phylum Actinomycetota; class Actinomycetes; order Kitasatosporales; family Streptomycetaceae; genus Streptomyces; species Streptomyces sp. O3. The sequence goes on along the minus strand of NZ_JBTVYK010000016.1, from coordinate 88,028 downwards.
GTTCCCTGGTCATCGCGGACGCCGACCCGGCGCGGGCGGCGCGGCTGGCGCAGCGTCTTGACGCGACCGCGGCGCCGAGCCCGGACGAGGTCTTCACCTGGGGCGTGGACGCGCTGGTGATCACTGCGGCCACGTCGGCGCACGCGGATCTGATCGGCCGGGCGGCGCGGGCCGGGCTGCCCACCTTCTGCGAGAAGCCGATCGCCCTGGACCTGGCGGGGACCCTGAGCGCGCTGCGCGAGGTGGAGGCCGCCGGGTCAGTGCTCCAACTGGGATTCCAGCGGCGCTTCGACGCGGGCTACACGGCCGCGCGCGACGCGGTGCGCGACGGTCGGCTCGGGCGGCTGCACACCGTACGGGCGATGACCTCCGACCCGGCGCCGCCCCCGGCCGCGTATCTGCCGCTGTCGGGGGGCCTGTACCGGGACTGTCTGATCCATGACTTCGACATGGTGCGCTGGGTGACGGGGCGCGAGGTGCTCGAGGTGTACGCGACGGGCTCGGACGCGGGGCCCGCGATGTTCCGCGAAGCGGGCGACGTGGACACCGCCGCCGCGCTGCTCACGCTGGACGACGGGGTGCTCGTGACGGCGACCGCGACCCGGTGCAACGGCGCGGGCTACGACGTACGGATGGAGCTCGCCGGTGAGCTCGACCAGGTCACGGTCGGCCTGGACGACCGCACCCCGATCGCGTCCACCGAACCCGCCGGACCACGGGCCGCCGACAAGCCCTGGTCCGGCTTCCTGGAGCGCTTCGCGCCCGCGTACGAGGCCGAGCTCACCGCGTTCGTCGACGTGGCCCTCGGCGGGCGGGACAACCCGTGCGACGGGCAGGAGGCGCTGCGGGCCCTGCGGATCGCCGAGGCCTGCGAGCTGTCGCGGCGCGAGCGGCGCCCGGTACGGCTCGACGAGATCGCGGGAGCCTGATCGCGGGAGCCTAGGGCTGCTGGTTCTGCTGGTTCTGCTGGTTCTGCTGGTTCTGCGCGGCCAGGACCGTTCCCTGGGCGACCGCGCAGAGGGTCGGCTCCTCGCCGTCGTCCAGGGTGAGCAGGTCGCAGCGGACCACGGCCTGGCGACGGCCGCCGTGCACCACGTCGGCCCGCGCGCGCAGGGTCCTGCCCTGCCCCGGACGCATGTACTGGATGGCGAAGCCGGAGGTCAGCACGGCGGGGCCGAGCACAGTGCCGGCCGCGAAGGTGATGGCGTTGTCCGCCGCGTACGACAGGACGCCGCCGTGCAGAAAGCCGTTCTGCTGCAGCAGCTCCTCCCTGACGTCGAGTTCGAGGGTCGCGCCTTCGGCGTCGAAGGCGGTGATCCGCGCCTTGAGCAGCCGGCTGAACGGCTGGGCGTCCAGGGCCTGTCGGGCGAGCGTGAGATCGAGTCCGGTCATACCGGAGAAGGTACGTCCCGGCCGCCCGCCCGTGCCTTTGGGGGTGTTGGGTGGCGGCGACCCGAGGGCTCCGGCAGGATCGGCCCATGGGGACACAACCGAGCATCGTGGAGCGTGCGGAGCGGCCCTTCGTCGGCGTCAGAGGCCGGGTCACGCTGACACGTTTCGGGCTGCTCGCCGACCGGCTGCCGGAAGTGCTGGGCTGGCTCGGCGAGCGCGGCATCGCACCCGTGGACGGCCCCTTCTTCCGGTACGAGGTGATCGGCGCGGGCGGTCTGGCCGACGGCGAACTCCAGGTCGTCGCGGGCTTCCCGGTCGCGGAGCGGGTGCGGACCGACAGCGACGACCCGTCGCCCGAAGCCCTGCGCGGCGCTCTCTTCGGCGGCGTGCTCCCCGCCGGACGCTATGCGGCCGTCACCCATGTAGGCCACCCGGACGGCCTGCTCCAGGTCACGTCCTCGCTGCTGAAGTGGGCGCACGCCAAGGGCCTGGAGTGGGACGTGACCCGGTCGGAAGCGGGCGAGGTCTGGGGCTGCCGCCTGGAGAGCTACAAGACCGACCCCCGGATCGAGCCTGACCTGAACAAGTGGGAGACGGAACTGTCCTTCCGTTTGCGGACCTGACCCGCACTGGCCGGTGGTGACCCGGCCGTCGTCACGCGGTCAGGCGCCCGGTGAACCACTCCCGCGCGAGGTCGGCGACCTGGTCCAGGGCTCCGGGTTCCTCGAACAGATGCGTGGCGCGCGGGACGACCTCGAGCCGGTTCTCGCAGCGCAGCTCCGCCTGGGCGGCACGGTTCAGGTCGAGCACCAGCGCGTCGCGCCCGCCGACGATCAGCAGCGTCGGCGCGCGTACGTCGCCGAGGCGGGGCGCGGCGAGGTCGGGGCGCCCGCCGCGGGACACCACAGCGCCGACGGCCGCGCCGCCAGCGGTGTCGGCGTCGTCGGCGGCCGCCCGCAGCGCCGCGGCGGCCCCGGTGCTGGCGCCGAAGTACCCGATCGGCAGGGCGAGACGGCGACGCAGCCAGCGGGTGGCTCCGGTCAGCCGGTCGGCCAGGGTGTCGATGTCGAAGACATTCGCCCGGTCGGCCTCTTCGGGCGGTGTGAGCAGGTCGAAGAGCAGCGTGCCGAGGCCCGCGTCGCGCAGGGCCGCCGCCACCGACCGGTTGCGCGGGCTGTGCCGACTGCTGCCGGAGCCGTGGGCGAACATCACCACCGCTCGCGCGCCGTCCGGCAGCGCGAGGTCTCCGGCCAGGCGCACGCCGTCCGCGTCCACCTCGACCTCGGTCGCGACCTCGGTCTCGGTCCCGTCCGTACCGTCCGCCGCGGCCCGCGCCAGGAGCGCGACCACCTCCTCGTCGGAGGTCTGCGCGAAGTCCCGGTACCGCTCCCCCACGGATCCGAACGCGACGGGCGTGGTCAGGCACACCACGTCGTCCGCCACCTCGCTCAGCCGGTACGCCGCGTCCGGCGGCGCCGCGGGTACGGCGAGCACCACCTTGGCCGCGCCCTGCGCCCGCGCCACCTGGCACGCGGCCGCGGCCGTGGCGCCGGTGGCGATCCCGTCGTCCACCACGATCACCGTACGGCCCTCGAACGTCACCCGGCGCCGCCCGTCGCGGTAGCGCCGTACCCTGCGCCGCAGCTCCCGCTCCTCGGTGTCCTCGACGGCCGCGAGGTCCGCGGACGCGACCCCGCAGCGGCGCACGATGTCGTCGCTGACGACCCGCACGCCGTTCTCGCCGATCGCGCCGAACCCCAGTTCCGGCTGGTAGGGCACGCCGAGCTTGCGCACCACGATCACATCGAGCGGGGCCCCGAGCTCCCGCGCCACCTCGTAGGCCACCGGGATACCGCCCCGAGGCAGCCCGAGGACGACGGGCCTTTCCTTCGCCAGGTGCCGCACGGCTTCGGCGAGCCGCCGCCCGGCGTCCACGCGGTCGGTGAACAGCACGGTGTTCGCCCCATCTCACATCCCTACCTTCGGGGTAACGCTCCGCGCGGCGTTCCGCAACCGGAGCGCTCCGGCCGGGCCCCGGACCGCTCCGGGCGCGACAATGGGGATGCGGGACACGCCTTCCGTCGCGAAGAGGCGGCACAGTCATGTCGTACGTCACGGTCAGCGCCCTGAGCCATCCGGGGCTGGTACGCGATCACAACGAGGACAGCCTGGTCGTCGGCCCCTGGACGCTGTGCGGCACGGTGACCGAGAATCCCCAGCTGCTGGGGTTCCCGCTCGGCACCCCGCTCGTCGTCGCGGTCGCCGACGGCATCGGCGGCCAGCCCGCCGGAGAGGTCGCCAGCGGCATCGTCGTACGGCACCTGGCGACGCTGGGGCCCTCGCTGGACAGCGAGCAGGCGGTGCGTGACGTGCTGGACCTCGGTAACCGCGCCGTGTACGGGGCCGCCGACCGCGATCCCCGGCTGACCGCCATGGGGACGACCGTCGCGGGCGTCGTGGTCCTGCCGAAGGAGCTGCTGGTGTTCAACGTGGGCGACAGCCGTGTGCTCGACGCGACGCTGAACCGGCTGAGCGTCGACGACAGCCCGCCGCTGGAGCCGGGGCAGCGCACCACGTCGATCGTCACGCAGGCGCTCGGCGGTGCCCCGCGGTTCAACGCGATCACCCCGCATGTCAGCACGGTGCCGCTCGTCTCGGGCGAGCGTTACCTGGTGTGCACCGACGGGCTCACCGACCCCGTGCCCGAGAAGCGGCTCGACGAGGTGCTGCGGGCCCACGACGGCGGCAAGGCCGTCTTCGAGCTGTGGCGGGCCGCCATCGAGGCGGGTGGTCCCGACAACATCACGCTCGCGCTGATCAGCGTCGTCGACTGACCCGTGCACGGAGGGAGGGGCCGACGTGATCACGCTGTTCGTCTGCGGAGACGTCATGCTCGGCCGGGGCATCGACCAGATCCTGCCGCACCCCGGCGCCCCGGAGCTGCGGGAGAGCCACACCGGGGACGCCGGGGTCTACGTGGACCTGGCGGAGGCGGTGAACGGGCCCCTCGCGCGTCCGGTCGACTTCGCCTGGCCCTGGGGGGACGCGCTGCGGATCCTGGACGCGGCCGCGCCGGACTGTCCGAGACGCTCGACGCGCTGGGCGGCGCGGGGCTGCGGACGGCCGGTGCGGGCCGGGACGCCGACGACGCGAGCCGCCCGGCGGTCGTCCCGCTCGCCGGGGGCCGCCGCCTGCTGGTGTTCTCCTTCGGCATGCCGTCCAGCGGCATCCCGAAGTCTGACGTACGCGTCATCGCGCTCCAGGCCCGGCGGCTGCGCCTGTGCCTCGCGTCGGACGCGGAGGGCGACCCGGAGGGCGCCTGGCTGCTCCGGACGGCCTGACGGCCCGGCCGCGGGTCAGCCGCCGGTCGCACCATCCGTCAGGGCGGCCAGGTAGCCGTCGAGCAGTTCGGTCTGGCGCTGGGGCGGGAACGCTCCGGGGTCGAGCACCGCCTGGACCACCAGACCGAGCACGAACGCCTGGGCGCCCGCCGCGGCGCGCTCCGGGTCCCCCGCGGGAAGCTCGCCCAGCGACTGGGCCGCCGCGACCAGTGCGGTCAGCCGGTCGCGGCCGCGCGCGTACTTGTCCGCGTAGTCGCCGCTCAACTCGGGGTCGGTGAGCGCGGTGTCCCAGGATCCCACCCAGATCCGGTTGCGGACGGCGGCGTCGGGGGTCAGCGGCAGGATGTCGAGCAGGGCGGCCCGTACGGCGGCCAGACCGGCGCCGCCTGAGCGCCTGGGGCGGGCGACGGTGCGCTGTTCCAGCAGGCCGAGCGCGTGCGTGAGCAGATCGCGCTTGGCCGGGAAGTAGTGGGTGAGCAGGCCGGTGGTCGCGCCGAGCTCGGCGGCGACGGCGCGCAGCGTCAGCCCGCCGAACCCGCGCGTGGCCAGCACCCGCCACACCGCCTCCGAGACGTCCCGGCGGCGGGCTTCGTGATCTCCCTTGCTGCGTGCCATGCTGCTACCGTACATTCCCATAACAAGCGTTGTGTGAATGTGAGGTCGCCTTGTTCTCCCTCCCGCTGCGAGACAACGCCCGCCTGCGTCCGCTGGAGCCGTGGCACGCCGAGGAGTTCGCCGCACACCTGGACCGGGCCCGCGAGCACATCCGGCCGTGGGTCGGACCGGGCTTCGTCACCGAGGACCTCGACGGGGCTCGGGGCACCCTGCGCCGGTACGCGGAGCGCCGGGCGGCGGACGGCGCCCGGCTCTACGGCATATGGCTGGACGGCACGCTCGTCGGCGGCGTGATGTTCGTGGACTTCAACGCCGCCATGGGCGCCTGCGAGGTCGGCTGCTGGCTGGAGCCGTCCGCCGAGGGCCGCGGCCTGGTCACCGACGCCTGCCGGGTCCTGCTCGACTGGGCGTTCACGACACGGGGGCTGCACCGCGCCGAGTGGCTCTGCCGCGCCGACAACGAGCGAAGCACAGCGGTGGCCAAGCGGCTCGGCATGACGCTCGAGGGCGTACGGCGCGAGTACTGGCCCTACGGCGGCGCCCGCTACGACAAGCAGCTGTGGGGGATGCTCGCCCGCGAATGGCGGGCACAGGGCGACTGAGAGGCTGAGAGCCTGTCATTGAGCCACGCGGCGATCCCGTCGTCGGCCCGACTCCGCGCGCGCCTCGGGGCCCGCGGCGCGCGCGGAGTCACGGCCCCCACGGCAGCCAGGCCGTGAGGCGGAACCCGCCGTCGGCGTCGGCCCCGTGCTCCAGGCGTCCTCCGGCGAGCGTGGCGCGCTCGGTGAGCCCGATGAGCCCCTGACCCGACCCCGGCACCCTGGGCACCTCGCCGGGCGGCGCCGGGTTGCGTACCTCCACGGTCAGCCCGTCGCCCGGCGCACCGGCGAGCGTGACGGTGACCGGGGCGCCCGGTGCGTGCTTGCGGGCGTTGGTGAGGCCCTCCTGGGCGATGCGGTACGCGGTGCGGCCCGCGCTGGCCGGGACCGCGGCGGGATCGGCGACGCGACGCGCGAGCTCCACCCGCATCCCGGCCGCGCGGGACTCGGCGACCAGGGTGTCCAGGGCGGCGAGGGTCGGCTGCGGGCGGCCGCTCTCGCCGGGTGCGGGCTCGCCCGCCCGCAGCACCCCGATGATCTCGCGCAGGTCCTGCAACGCCTCGTGCGCGCTGTCCCGGATGACACCGGCGGCGCGGGCGATCTCGGCGGCGGGGGCGTCGGGACGGAACTCCAGGCCGCCCGCGTGCACGCTGAGCAGCGTGAGCCGGTGCGCCAGTACGTCGTGCATCTCGCGGGCGATGTCCTCGCGGGCCAGCCGCTGGGCCTGCTCGGCGCGCAGCGCCGCCTCGGTCTCGGCGCGCTGGGCGCGGTCGCGCAGGCTGAGCAGCAGCTGGCGTCGGGAGCGTACGAACATGCCCCAGCCGATGACCAGGGCGGTGAACAGCACGATGAACGCGACCGTCACGAGGTACGGCGGCGCGTCGTCGGGCGGCCGCAGCCACAGGGCCAGCGGGAGCGTGGCGAAGCCCGCTCCGGCGATCCAGGCGACATAGCGGAACGGCCGGTGCACGGCGACCGTGAAGAGGGCGATCAGGCCCGCGCCGCCGGAGGTGTCGGACACCACGCCCGCGACCACCAGGGCCGCCGCGAGCCCCACCGGCCAGCGCCTGCGCAGCCAGACGGCGGCGCAGGCCAGCGCGCCGACGAGCTGATCGACGGCGATGAGCTCGGGCGACGGCTGGGACTGTCCGCGCAGCTCGTCGGCGGCGATCAGCCCCACGACGACCGCGATGAGGAAGCAGACGAAGTCGACCAGCCAGTCGCGCGCGGTACGCCGGACCCGGCCGCCCCTGGCCCGGTCCGGGTCCAGCTCGGCCGCGACGGCGGACGGGAGCAGCCACGGGTAGGCCCGCCCCTTCCAGGGCGGCTCCCAGGGCGGGGCGCCGACCGGGGCCTCGGGCTGCTTCGCACCACTCATGGTCGTTCAATCTACGCAGCCGAACGGGGAGAGCGGCGTGCGGCGGTGCGGCGGTGCGGCGCTGATCGCCGCGTCGGCGGGGGTCAGGGTCTGCCCGCCCGGCCGTGCCCCTGGGCGGCGGTCACTCGTACGTCCCGTACGTCGGCCGCCCCGCGCGCTCGTACGTGCTGATGACGGTGCCCGCGGCGGTCGTACGCGACCCGGCGAGGCGGAACGCGGTCGGCAGGCCGCCCTCGGCGAACAGCCGCTTCCCGCTGCCGAGTACGACGGGGAAGGTCAGCAGGTGGACGGTGTCGATCAGGTCGTGCGCCAGCAGGGTCCGGGTGAGCAGGCCGCTGCCGTGGATCAGCAGTTCGCGGCCGGGCCGTTCCTTGAGCGCGGCGACCTCCTTGACCAGGTCCGCGCGGCCGATCAGCTCGGTGCCGTGCCAGTCGGAGCCGGTCAGCGTGGTGGTGGCGACGTATTTGGGCAGTGTGTTGAGCCGAGAGGCGATCGGGTCGTCGGGGTCGGTCTGCTTCGGCCAGTAGGACGCGAAGATGTCGTAGGTGCGGCGGCCCAGCAGGAAGCCGTCCGCCTGGTCGTAGAGCTCGCGGTTGAAGCGGTCGAAGCCCTCGTCCCCGTACGGGAACAGCCAGCCGCCGTGCTCGAAGCCGCCGCTGGTGTCCTCGTCCGGGCCGCCGGGCGCCTGGTAGACGCCGTCGAGGGTGACGAACTCGGTGAGGGTGATCTTCATGGCCGGTACCTCTCTCGCGGAGCGGCGAACGCTTTCACTGACTTTGACCGTCCGCCCGCCTCGAACTCATCGCTACCGCGATGTCCGTTTCCCGCCAGCCGTCCCACGCGCCCCACGGTTTCCTTGAACCCGCAAGCACTTAGGCGAATGCGCGAAAGAGGTTCAACGATGTCTTCCACCTCGCTGACCGGCAAGACGGCCCTGGTCACCGGCGGCAGCCGCGGCATGGGAGCCGCGACCGCGGTGCGGCTGGCCCAGCAGGGCGCCGATGTGGCGCTCACCTACGTACAGGACGCGGAGGCCGCCCAGGAGGTCGTACGGAAGATCGAGGCGGCCGGGCGGCGCGGCCTCGCGATCCGGGCGGACGCGGCCGAAGCCGGTTCCGCCGCCGCGGCCGTGGAGCGTACCGTCATGGAGCTGGGACGCCTGGACATCCTGGTGAACAACGTGGGCGTCGGCGTCCTGAGCCCCCTGGAGAGCCTGACGCTGGAGGACGCCGACCGGGTGCTCGACGTCAATGTGCGTTCGGTGTTCCTGACCTCGCAGGCCGCGGCCGCCCGGCTGGAGCGGGGCGGCCGGATCATCAGCGTCGGCAGCTGCATGGCCCAGCGGGTGCCGGGCCCCGGCGGAACGCTCTACGCGACGAGCAAGGCGGCGCTGGTCGGCCTGACCAAGGCGCTCGCCCGAGAGCTGGGCGGGCGCGGGATCACCGCGAACCTCGTGCATCCGGGGCCCGTCGACACGGACATGAACCCGGCCGACGGCCCGTACGCCGAGGCGCAGAGCGCGATGACGGCCCTGGGCCGCTACGGCTCCCCGGACGAGGTCGCGTCCCTGATCGGCTATCTGGCCGGAGACGACGCCTCGTACATCACCGGAACCGAACTCTCGGCCGACGGCGGCCACGCGGCGTAGCTGCGGCATAGCCGCGGCGGCGGAACATACAGCCGAACGAGCCGCCGCCCCACAGACGGTGACGGTGGCTCAGTTTCGGCCATTCTCGGCCGCTGCGCGGAAACTACCGCTCTCACACCCTGCGATTGGCCTAGATTGACCGGCCAGACCACGTGTGCCGCCAGGCCTCGGGCGAGGGTGGGGAATGGGATGGATCCGGTAACAGCCGTCGCGGCCGCGGGCGTCGCGCTCGTGGTCAAGGGTGCGTTGGAGAGCGCGGGCCAGGAAGCCGGGCGTTCCGGGTGGAACGGCGGGGCGCGGCTGATCGAGCGCGTCCGCGCACGGTTCCGCGGCGACTCCGCTGCCGAGGACACCCTCGACCAGGTGACCCGAGCGCCTGAAGACGAGTCCGCCCAGCGGGAGTTGGAGCGGCTGCTCGCCGCCCACATGCTGCGCGACCGGGACTTCGAGGACGAGGTGCGCCGCGCGGTCGACCAGGCTGTGGCGGCCCAGGGCGGAGGCGCCCAGGTCAGCGCCGCGCTGATCAAGAACGCCCAGGTGTTCAACGAGAAGGTCGAGATCAAGGGCGACTGGCACGTCGGGTAGCCACCGCCGCGGTTCGTCCACCTCTCCGTCGTCTCCGCCGTCTCCGTCCAGCCTGGAAGACCGAGTGCCCTTGAGTGAGGAAGCAACACCAGAACCACGGCCGTCGGCCGGTGCGGCAGAATCCGGCGCCGCCCCACCAGCGGACGCCGAGCCACGGTCAGCGGAGTCCCCGAAGGCCGAACCACGCGCACTCGGCGATGAGTCCGACGGGCCGGTCAGCGAGCAGGACGCGCTGCGTTCGCTCGCCTCGGACGCCGGTCCTGATGCCGCTGAGCGGTCCGAGGCACAGCGGGCCTCCGCGATCGCCGACCTCATCGCCGCACGCCTGAACGCCGACGCGTCGGGCACCAGCATCGGCACGCTCGCGCTCTTCAACGACACCGTCAGCTTCGGCGGCGGGTTCCATACGGCCTCGCGCGGCCCGGCTCCCGGCCGGGGCACGGGCGCCACGACCGCGCTCGACAGCGGCGAACTCCAGGAGTACACCGAACTGTTCGTACATCCCGAGGGGTACGGAACAGCGCTCGACGACCTGCGCGAGCAGGTGCTTCTCGTTCTCACCGGCCCACCCGGCAGCGGACGGTCCGCAACCGCCGTCAATCTGCTGTCCGAGGCCACGGCGCTCAACGGGGCCCGAGACGGCGGCTGCCACCGCCTGCTCGACCCGTCTGTACTCACCGAGCCCGGCTGGGAGCCGCCCACGAAGAACTGCGGCTACCTGGTCGAGGTCGACGACGGGATCGCGGGCGCACGGGAGTTCGGGGCCCGTCAGCTGAGGTCGGTCGCCGCCGCGCTGCGCGCGGCCGGCTGCCTGATGGTCGTCACCGGCGGCCACGATCTCGCGCTCGCCGCCACCAGCCCGGCGGGAACGGAGATGTTCGCCCGGCACTCGCTCGCGCCACCGGACCCCCTGGCGATCCTGGAACGACGGGTGCTCGGCCACGCCCCCGAACCCGAGGTGCGGGACCGGCTGCACCGGCTCCTCGAGAGCGTCAGAGCCGTCGATGCCCTGCGCGAGCAGCCCGCCGCGCGACACGCCGCACGCCTCGCGTCGGTGGTTACCACGAAGGGTGATCTCGCCAAGGCCGTCGCGGCCCTGCGCGACCCCAGTGATCAGGTCCGGTCCTGGTTTCAGCGGCACCGTTCCGGCGAGCCGGTCGCCTTCGCGCTCGCCGCGGCCGTGCTGGAGGGGAGCAGCTATCTCACCGTCGCCGAGGCCGCCGTGAAGTTGCACACCGCTCTGACCCCGCCCGAACCGGCCCCGCCCGACCTGCGGTTCGCCGACCGGCTCGGCCATGAACAGCAGTGGATCCGGCTCGAGTCCAGCGACGTCGGGCCACTGGGCGCGGGCGGCCCGCCTCACGTCAGGTTCCGCAACGCGCTACTCGGTCAGGCGATCCTGGTCCACGCGTGGACCACGCTCGACGGGCGGCGCGACGCCGTCCTGGAGTGGCTACGCCGCCTGCTCGCCCACCGTGACCTGGAGGTACGGGCCCGCGCCTCGGTGGCCGCCGGTGTACTCGCCTGGGCGGACCACCACTACGCGGTGCACCGATTCCTCACCGGGTGGGCGGGCGGTACGTCCTGGCCCGCGCGGCAGGCCGCCGCGACCGCGCTCGGCGTGGCCGGCAGCCGGCCCGAATCGGCGGAGGCTGTCTGGGAATTGCTGGACTCATGGGCGCGTGGCGGTAGCTCCGCCTATCAGCGGCGCCTGGCGGGCACCGCGGCGAACGCGGTGGGCGGGCTCCTCGGCCGCTCCGCACCGCACCGCGCCGTCGCCGTCCTGCACAGCGCGCTCGACCGTGGCGACGACTGGGGCACACTCCCTTCAGTGGCCTGGGGCGGCGTCCATCTGATCCACCAAGGGCAGGCGGGCACGCTCCTGGACGCCTACCTGGACTGGTCCGAGGCGCAGGACCTGTCCCCCATGGTCGTCAAGACGCTTTCCGCGTTCGTCTTCGCCGTCTCCCAGCCGTACGAACGTCCGCCCTCCACGGAGACCGAGGTGTCGGGCGTACCGGGCGTGCCCCTGCTGCTCAGCTCCCTGCCCGAGCACCGGGACCAGATCACGGAGTTGTGGGCGCGGGCGCTGGCCAGGCGACCGGTGCAGGACTCCGCGCTTCCCGCGCTGCGGGAGTGGATCGACACCTACGCGCCCCGGTGTCCCAGTGGGCTGGACCGCGTCGCGGCGCTGCTGTCCGACGTGGCCCACCAGCCGGGCAAGCACCGTGACCGGCTGCTGTGGTGGCTCGACAAGTGGGCGGACGACCGCGACCACCCGTCGGTGAACGCGCTGTGGCTGCGCGGCCGCATCTGACCCTCGAACCCGTAGACGCAAGAAAGCGAGGTGGCGGACAGACCATGCAGGAACAGACCTACGATCCGGTCCTCGAGGTCGCGGAACCGCCCAAGTGGCGGCTGACCAGCCCGCTGCGACCGCCGGACCCCGGCCACGCGCTGGTTCTGGTGCGGGACAGCGGCCCTGCGCTCACCATCCGCAGCGGGGAGGAGATCCCGTCCGCGCGATACGGCGGCTATCGCTCGGTTTTCACGGTCGACCTCGGCGAGCACCGGCTCGTACTGGACATCCCCCTGCTGAGCCGGGACCCCACGTTCTCCTTCCGCAGTCGCGTGGACCTCGTCTGCAAGGTCGCCGACCCGGCGAGGATCGTCGCCCGTGGCATCCGCGATATGAGCGGCGCGCTGTACGGATATCTGCGCAGAACCCTGCGGGAGGTGGCGCGCGACTACGACGTCGCCGAGTTCCACGAGGCGGAGCAGGCACTCAACACCGCGCTCGCCGCGTTCTCCGGCGACGACGCCGTCCGGCTGCGCAACATCCACGTCGAGCTGCTGGTCGACGAGGACGAGATCGCCGCCAGCGGGCGTGAGTTCAGGGATGTGGTGCGGGAGACCAGGCTCGCGGGCATGCGGCGCGCCCGGCACGTCGACATGATCCGCGAGGAGGGCGTCGACGGCCTGATCGCCGAGATCATGGAGCGGGAGGGGCCGCGCGCCGCGCTCGCCTGGATTGAGAAGGGCGAGGCCGAGAAGCGCGAGGTCAGGCGCGAGGTCATGCGGATGATCCTGGAGCGCGGCGACAGCGACCGGGAGCCGTTCGAGCAGACCGAGCTGGAGCGCGCGGTCCTGCACGAGGTGCTGCGTGACGGGGACGGCCTGTTCGAGACGGCGACACGGCGCGGACGACTGCGCGGCTCGCTGTCCCGGAGCCTCGAACCGGCCGCGCCCGAACCCGCGGAGAGGGAACCCGAGAAACCCGACGCCCTGGGCCACAGGGGCGACGTGCGGGGTGCGGGCCCTGGGGCACGCGGTGCCAGCCGGGTCTTCCGCGACACGGCCTCCGGGGACCCGGCGCCGGGTGACCCGCCCGGATCCGGTGCGCACGACGCCCCGGACCGCGGGCGGCACGCCGACCGTGACTCACCCCATCGGCGTACGGTCTCCGACGCGCCCCCTCGGCGTACGGTCTCCGACGCACCGCCCGAGGACGAGCCGTTGCCGCCTGCGGGCAGCGCCACTCGCCCGCTCCCCGCCGCCACCGAGGCACCGAAGCCGAAGGTGAGCCGGGTGCGCGGCACCGCCAAGCGTCGGGACACCGGCCCTGGCAGGGAGCCACGATGAACCATCCGCGCCACCAGCACAGCGCCGAACCGGCTCCCCGGCCCCGTCCCACGTGGTCCGGGACCGGGTCGGCGACGCTCACGCCCGGACCCTCCGCACCCGGCATGCCCCCGGTACCCGGCGAACCCCCGGCATCCGGGCACCCGCCGCCCCGGCTCGCCTGGGGCGTGCGGTGGGAGTGGCTCCAGGCCGCTTCCGTGTGGACCGAGCGGGTACCAGGACGCGGCGAGGACGCGGAGCCGTTCATCGCGCACCACTGGGAGTCCGGGCAGGGCCTGCTCGCCGTCTTCGACGGCTCGGGTGGCGCGGGCGCGGCCCCGGCGTGGCAGGCGCCTGACGGCACGTCTCGCACCGGTGCCTGGGTGGGCGCGCGCACGGCCCGGCTCGCCACCGAGTGCTGGCTCCACGATGTGACGCGGGGCCGCCAGGACGCCCAACCGCAGTCGCTGCACGAGTACCTGACGTACTTCCTCCACAAGGCGCCACAGCGCCACAGCAAGATCGGCGGCACCATGCGCCGCCAGCTGCCGACCACACTCGCGGGCGTGCACTACCAGATCGCCCCTGGGGGTGCGGAGGTCGAGCTGCGCCCGCTGTGGGCGGGTGACTCACGGGCGTACGCGCTGCTACCGGAAAGCGGGTTGCACGTCCTCACCCGCGACCACACCCAGGAGAGCGACGCACTGGAACTCCTGCGCAGTGACCCGCCGATGACCAATCTCATCTGTGCCGACCGGGAATTCGCCGTCGACTCCCACCACCTGAGGTTACAGACGCCCTGCGTGCTCGTCGCGGCGACAGACGGGTTCTTCGGCTACGTTCACACACCCGCCGACTTTGAGCTCCTCCTGCTGCGCACCCTGCGACAGGCTGACAGCCCGGCCGAATGGGCCCACCTGCTCCGCCGCGAAGTGGAGGCCTTCACGGCCGATGACGCGTCGCTCGGGCTGCTGACCCTCGGCTACCCGGACTTCGGCGATCTGCGGTCACGCTTCGAGTCCCGCCTGTCGCGGTTGGCCGACCAGCAGGACCGCGGCAGACCGAGCGCCTTCGCGACCGCGCCGGACCCCGCGACGGACCCGCGGCAGCCAGCGGCCCGGATCAGGACGTGGCAGGACCATTCGTGGCAGGCGTACCGCCACGGCTACGAGTCATATCTGCCGCCCGCGCCGGAGGAGTTCGTATGAAGCAGGGGGACGTGATCGCGGGCTACCGCCTCACCACCGCGCCCACCAACGCCAACGGCGGGAAATGCATCTGGGCCTTCGCCGAGAAGGACGGCGTCGCGTATTTCATCAAGCAGTTCCTGGAGCCCAAACGGCCCAAGGACGACGCACGTGAATCGCCGAGCCTGCAGGCCAGGCGCCAGCTCGCCCGAGAGTTCGAGCAGCGACACCGCACGATCATGAAGCGGCTGCGGCCCGACGCCCCAGGCGCCGGAAACCTCGTGCTCGCCACGGACTTCTTCCACGAGGGCAGCACCTACTACAAGGTCACCGAGCGCATCGACACCTCCAGTCTGGAGAAACCGCAGGCGCTGGAGCCGCGCCAGAAGATGGTGCTGCTGAAGACCCTCGGCAGCAGCCTCAAGCAGCTGCACGACATCGACGTGGTGCACGGAGACCTCAAGCCGCTCAACGTACTGGTGCAGAAGCGTGACGACGCGGCCTTCCACACCGCGAAGCTGATCGACTTCGACGACTCGTACGTGGCGGGGAACCCGCCCGCCCCCGAGGACATCTCCGGCGACTCCCTGTACGGAGCGCCGGAGTGGCACCGGTATCTGCGGCAGGACGGCTCCGTCGGACCCGGTCAGCTGACGGTCGCCGTGGACGTGTTCGCGCTGGGTCTGATGACTCACCTCTACCTGACGGGTGAACTCCCGCGTCATGACGCGGGGTTCGACTCGCCAGCCGCCGCCGTCAACGCGGGCGAGCGGCTGCGTCTCGATCCGCGCCTGTCGGACGAGATCGAAGGGCTGCTGCGGGCCATGACTCACGCGGACCCACGGCGACGCCCGCGCATGGCGACATATCTCAAGGCCCTGTCGGACCCGAAGGTGTGCGCGCTCCAGCACCGCCGTCCCGGCTCGACGGCAGCGAAGAAGCCGTCCACGGAGGAGAGTTCCGGGACGCGCCCTCGCACGAGCCGGGTGAGGACCAACCTCACACCACGGGTGCCCCGCCCCGCGTCGGCCGAGCCCGCGCCGCCCGCTGTCCCGGAGCCGGACACCTCAGCGGCCCCGGCCGCCCCGCCTACTACCCGGCACTCGCGCGTCCGCATCAACCTGGGCGACCGTGGCCGGAACCGCAAAGCACCTTGAACAAGGAGCCGTCCATGAATTCCACCAACGACCAGTACCAGGGCAATCTGCAGTACGCCGTCGACATCGTGCTGTGCATCGACGCGACCGGCAGCATGTACCCCGTCCTCGACGACGTGAAGTCGAGCGCGCTGCAGTTCCACGACCGCCTCAACGACGTGATGGCGAAGAAGGGCAAGGCCATCAGTCAGCTGCGCCTGAAGACCATCGCGTTCCGGGACTTCGGTGACGATCCCGCGACGGCGATCGAGCAGACCGACTTCCTGCGCCTGCCCGACCAGGCCACGGACTTTGAAGAGTTCGTACGCGGCATCGACGCGACCGGCGGCGGCGACATCCCGGAGTCAGGGCTCGAAGCGCTCGCCCTGGCCATCAACTCGCCCTGGGAGACGGGCCTCGACCGCAGACGCCACGTCATCGTGATGTTCACGGACGCCCCGGCCCACCCCTTGGGTGCCGTGGGCTCCTCCGCGCAGACCTACCCGGCGAACATCCCACGCAACATCGACGACCTCTTCGAACAGTGGGGGTACGCACGCAGCCAGACCGCCGTCATGGAGCAGTCGGCCAAGCGGCTCGTCCTGTTCGCTCCGGACCAGGAGCCGTGGAAGGATCCGATCTCCGAAGAGTGGGACCTCACTTTGCACTTCGAGTCCAAGGCGGGCGAGGGCCTCGAGGAATTCGAGATGGACGAGATCATCGAGACGATCGCGAACAGTCTGTGACCCTGCGGCTGGAGTGGGCCGGTTTCCGGCTCGCCTACGACGAGGGCGTCCTGGGTCTTGGCTGGTCCCAGGCGGCGGCTCTGGACGTCAAGGCCGAACGCTGTGTCGAGGCGTCCCTGCGTCCCGGTCCGGGCGACGGCACCGCCCGGCTGGTGTTCCGGTTCAGGAGTGCGCCGCCGCCCGACGCGGCCGACCTCATCGTGGTACGAGTCGACATCCCGGCCGTCCACGTCCAGGCCGCCGACCAGCTCCTCGACCGGCTGCGGCGCGAACACGGCGTGCCGGAGCTGCAGGCCGACGAAGAGGGGTCCGCCGAGCTCGCCCGGATCCCCGCGAGGGCGGCCGGATGGGTCCTGGCGCCTGTCGGCCCCGCGTCCGAGACGCTGTTCGACGAGGTCATGGACCGGGTCGAGCACGACACCGACTGAGCAGGGCCAGGGCTCTCGGCCCACGGAACCAGGAGAGGCAGTAGCAGGGGTGGCGGCGACGGCCGGATGGCAATGTGCGGACTGCGACACCTTCAACGATCCAGCGGACAAGGGCTGCAGAAACTGCTACGGAACCCGGCGCAGGCCAGGCCCCGCCCCCGCCTCGGCCGCTCCCCGCCCGGCGGCCAAACGACCAGCCCCGGCCCGTTCGGCCAAACCCCCGTCGGGCGGCTCGGCGAAGCCAGGGCCCAAGAAGCCCACGCCGAAGAAGCCGAGGCCTTCGCCGAGCGCTTCGGGCTCGGCGGGCTCGCCGGGCTCGCCGGGCTCGCCGGGCTCTTCGGGACCGGCGGCCAAGAAGTCCGCCCCGAAGCGGCCGGCTCCGAAGCGCCCCTCGTCCACCGGCTCCTCGCGCACCACACGCCCGACACGCACCACGGCAAGCCCGCGCCCCGCTGAGGGCCTCTTCCACCCGCCGCCCAGCGCCACGACGGGCTACACCCCCACCGCTCCGCGCCCGACCCCACCACCTCGCCCAGCCCCGGAGCCACGCCGGTCGCCACCGCCGACTCCGGTCAAGGGGGACAACAGCTGCGCGAGCTGCCTGGCCGCCCTGGTCGTGGGCGGCTTGGTCCTCTACGCCGTCACCAGCTGGCTGGGCAGCCTCGGCTCCGACTCCAGCACGCCGGACGACGCCGACGCGAGCCCCACCGCCGCCGCCCCCTCCTGCCCGACGCGCATCGCCGACGAGCTGCCGTCGGGCGACGGCTCCGAGTTGGTCGAGGCATTCCGTACAGGCAACAAACAGATCACGCTGTGCCGCACCCCGGCGGGCACGCTGTACTACTTCGGCGAGTTCAGCGACCGTCGTGAGCCGGGCATCGCCATGCCCGCCAGACGGACGAGCGACGGTTACGAGGCACGCAACCCCCCGTACCGCTACCGCATCCACGGCGACACCGTGTCGATCTACAAGTCGGGCACGCGGATCGGCCAGGAGGAGCTGTCCCCGGAGCCGTCCCCCAGGTGAACGTTCCGCGCCGTCGGACGGCGAAGGCCCCGCCGCGGGCGGAGTGTCTCGCTCCGGCGGCGGGGCCCTGCGCTCGCGCGTTCGGGGGCGGTGGTGGTCAGCCGCCCAGTTCCTGGTGGCGGGCCGCCAGCTTGGCGGCGCCGTTCTCGGTCAGGGAGCCGAACAGGCGCAGCCGGGAGATGCCGCCGTCCGGGAAGATGTCCAGGCGGACGTGGGTGCCGACGGCCGGGGTGTCCAGGACGAAGCGGTGGTTGGTGTCGGGCTGCAGCCGGGTGCGGGGCAGCACCTCGGTCCAGTCGCCGTCCTCGCCGTCCTTGACCGAGAGCGCGGCCCAGCCCGCCGAGTTGCCCTTGAGGTAGGCGGTGTCGATCTCGATGGCGCGGAACGCGGACTGCTGGACCAGCTGGTAGCGAATCCAGTCGTTGCCCTTGTCGCGGCGGCGGCGGGTCTCCCAGCCGTCGTCCATCTTGCGGGAGCGGCCCGGCTGGATGGTGTTGGTGGCGGGCGAGTAGAAGCGGTCGGACGCGTCCTCGACCTGGCCGCCGTTCTCCAGCGCCACCACGTCGAAGGCGCCGAGCGCGGTGAGCCACACGGGGTCGGGGGCGACCTCGCCGTAGACCCGCAGGCGGGCGATGCCGCCGTCGGGGTGCTGGTTGACGCGCAGGTGCGTGAAGCGCTGCTCGACGTCCACGGCGAAGCCGTTGGCCGCGTGGCCGCCGATGGGCGTGCGCGGCACCAGAGTCGTCCACTTCACGTCGTCGCCGATGAGCTCCTCGGGGGACGGCGAACCGGCGACCGAGGCGCCCTCGACCGAGACGGCCTGGGGGTAGTTGCCGCGGAAGTGGGCGGTGTCGATGACGATGCCGCGGATCACGCCGGGGGCGCCGAGGCGTACCAGGGCCCAGTCGTGGTCCTCGTCGGTGGGGTGCGGCCGCTCGGCCGACACACCGCGGCGGCGGCGGGTCTCCCAGCCGTCCATGATCTTGCCCTTGTGGCCGAAGTGCTCGGGGTCGAACTCGCCGGGCTCGGGCTTGAGCAGGTTCTCGCGCTCGGCGAAGAACTCGTCGTTGGCGGCGATGACACCCGCGCCGAGCTGGCGGTCGGCCAGGTTGGCGTACTGGGTGAAGGGGAACTCGGCGGTGCGGTAGTCGGCGTACGGCTCGCCGCCGCCGTAGGGGCTCGCGTCGCCGGTGAAGGTCTCGATCGCCGTCACGGTGTCAGTTCTTCCTTTCGAGGAGTCGGCCGGCGGGCTCGGTGAACCCGCCGTCGTGGTGGATGCGCTGGCCGCGCAGCCAGGTGGACTTCACCACGCCGTGCAGGGTCTTGCCCGCGTACGCGGTGACGCGGTTGCGGTGCTGCAGCTCGGCGGGGTCGACGGTGAAGGTCTCGTCCGGGGCGAGGACCGCGAAGTCGGCGTCGCGGCCCGCCTCGATCGCGCCCTTCTGGTCCAGGCCGACCAGTTGGGCGGTGCGCTCGGACATCCAGCGCACCACGTCCTGAAGGTCGTGGCCGCGCTCGCGGGCCTCGGTCCAGATCGCGGGGAGGCTGAGCTGGAGGCCGGAGATGCCGCCCCAGGCGGTGGCGAAGTCGTCGGTCTTGAGGTCTGCCGTGGACGGCGAGTGGTCGGTGACGATGCAGTCGACGGTGCCGTCGGCCAGGGCCTCCCACAGCAGGTCCTGGTTGCCCGCCTCACGGATCGGCGGGCAGCACTTGAACTCGCTGGCGCCGTCCGGGACTTCCTCGGCGGTCAGGGTGAGGTAGTGCGGGCAGGTCTCGACGGTGAGCTTGACGCCCTCGCGCTTGGCGGCGGCGATCAGCGGCAGCGCGTCGGACGAGGACAGGTGCAGGACGTGCACGCGGGCGCCGAGCCGTTTGGCGACGGCGATCAGGCCCTCGATCGCGGTGTCCTCGGAGATACGCGGCCGGGTGGCCAGGTAGTCCGTGTACTTGGGGCCGCTCTTCTGCGGGGCGGCGGCCAGCTGGTGCGGGTCCTCGGCGTGCACGATGAGCAGTCCGCCGAATCCGGCGATCTCGCCCATGGACGCGGCGAGCTGCTCCCGGTCGAGCTCGGGGAACTCGTCCACGCCGGAGGGGGACAGGAAGCACTTGAAGCCGTAGACACCGGCGTCGTGCAGCGGCTTGAGGTCCTGCACATTGTCCGGCAGGGCGCCGCCCCAGAAGCCGACGTCGATGTGCGCCTTGGGACGGGCGACCTCCTGCTTGGTGCGGAGGTTCGCCACCGTGGTGGTCGGCGGCAGCGAGTTGAGCGGCATGTCCACGAGCGTGGTGATGCCCCCGGCGGCGGCCGCGCGGGTCGCCGTCCAGAAGCCCTCCCACTCGGTGCGGCCCGGATCGTTCACATGGACGTGGGTGTCGACGAGGCCGGGAAGCAGCGCGTCGTCCCCGAAGTCCTCCAGCCGGGCGCCGGGCGGCACCTCGGTCTCGTACGGCAGCACGGCCGCGATCTTCCCGTCGGCGACGGCGACCGATGCGGCGCGCGTGCCCTCGGGGGTGATGACACGCGTCGAGCGCAGTACCAGTTCTACGTCGGACACCCCAGCCCCTCTCTTGTTCGTTTGTGCGCTTCCGCTGCGCGCTGGACGTGTGGTTCCACAGAGCGGAATTCAACGTTCTGTTGAAGGAGTCTTCCCCTCGAACCGGAGTCCGTCAAGACCCCTCCATCGCAGCCGCGCCTGACGCGGGACGCCACTCGGGCCCGTTTGGCAATTTCCACAAAGTGGAATCTACCTTTCGCATCACAGAACGTAGGTATCCACAAACGCGCTCCCGGAGCCAGCCGCGTACGTCCCCGCCGACACCCGGACAAACGGGCGCTGACCGGCGAACATCCCCGCACCCCGAGGCACTCGCCGCAACCGGACCGCCCGGTAGGCTGCCTATTTCCTGCCAGCACCGAAAGGACCGCGCCGTGACGTCCAGCGCCAGCGACGCCTCCACCGAGGCCGCCGCGTCCAAGCCCGCCGCCAGCGGTGGAGTGCAGTCCCTCGAGCGGGCCTTCGACCTGCTCGAGCGCATGGCTGACGCGGGGGGCGAGGTCGGCCTGAGCGAGCTCTCCGCGAGCAGCGGTCTGCCCCTGCCGACCATTCACCGCCTGATGCGTACGCTCGTGGCCTGCGGCTATGTCCGCCAGCAGCCCAACCGCCGGTACTCGCTCGGCCCCCGCCTGATCCGGCTCGGCGAGTCCGCGTCCCGGCTGCTCGGCACCTGGGCGCGCCCGTATCTCGCGCGGCTGGTCGAGGAGACCGGCGAGACCGCGAACATGGCCCTGCTCGACGGCGACGAGATCGTGTACGTGGCGCAGGTGCCCTCCAAGCACTCGATGCGGATGTTCACCGAGGTCGGACGCCGGGTGCTGCCGCACTCCACCGGCGTGGGCAAGGCGCTGCTCGCGCACACTCCGCCGGACGAGGTACGGGCGCTGCTCGCCCGCACCGGCATGCCGGCCGCGACCGAGAAGACGATCACGACGCCCGAGGGCTTCCTCGACGCGCTGGAGACCGTCCGCGAGAGCGGGTACGCGGTGGACGACAACGAGCAGGAGATCGGGGTCCGCTGCCTCGCGGTCTCGATCCCCGACTCCCCCACCGCCGCCGCCGTGTCGATCTCGGGCCCGGCCGGGCGGGTCACGGACGCGGCGACAGACAAGATCGTCCCGGTGCTCCAGGAGGTGGCCCGCGAGCTGTCGGTCGTGCTCTCCACCACGGGCGCGGCGAACGGTTCCTGAGGCTCGACGCGCTGACCGGGCCCGCCTCCGCGAGGTGGGCCCGGTCAAGGGTTTCAGGGGGTGCGCGCCGCCCCGGTCAGAGCTCCGCGCGCACCTGGGGAGTGTGCTCGGCGCGGCGCAGGACACCGTGCGGGAACCGCGACAGCGTCGGCGCCGGTACGACCAGCACCGGACGGCTGGCCCGCCGCTCCAGATAGCGCCGCACCCTGCCCCGCGCCCGCCCCGCGCCGATGACCAGCACATCGCCCGGCCGGTCCGCCACGGCGTGCAGCGCGCGCCCCGGCCGGTCCAGGAACCCCCGGTCCCGTACGACCCGGCGCTCGATGGCGACCGGCGGCGGCTTCGCGCCGAACGCCGCGTCGACGGCCCGGTCCAGCTGGCCCCGCGCCTGCTCCTCCCAGTACGCGGCCCACACCCGCTCGGGGTCACTCAGGGTGAACTCCTCCTCCAGGGGCGGCTCCCAGACCAGTACGGCGACGACCTGACGGCCGCCGTCGCGGGCCTCCCGTACCGCCGTACGCAGGGCCGCCATTCCGGCGAGTGAGCCGTCCACGCCGACGACGATCCGGCCGGCATCCCAGCGCACGTCCGTACTCATCTCTGACTCCTTCCCTCCACCACACACCCGTCAAGGCCAATCGCAGGCCATGGACGGAGTCTTTCGCGGCGATTGGCTCGCTCAGTAGGGCCAATTCGAGCTAACTGGACTGAACCGTCGCTGCATGCGGTATGCAGGACCCATGAACGCTCCGAACGCTCCGAACGCTCCGAACGCTCCGGACGCGCCGCTGATCGCGGGGCTCCTGCTGGCCGCGGGCGGCGGGCGCAGACTCGGCGGCCGCCCCAAGGCCCTGCTCAGTCACCGGGGGCGCCCCCTGGTGGAGCACGCGGCGCGGGTCCTGCGCGAGGGCGGCTGCGGGGCGGTCCATGTGGTCCTGGGCGCGTCGGCCGCGGACGTACGAGAGCGCGCCGACCTGTCCGGGTGCGTCGTGCTGGACAACCCGGACTGGGAACAGGGCATGGGGTCCTCGCTCCGGGTCGGGCTCGCCTCGCTGGCGCGGACCGGAGCGGCGGCCGCACTGGTCGGCCTTGTAGACCAGCCAGGAATCGGCGCCGCCGCGGTGGCCCGCGTCCTGGGCGCGTACACCTCACCGGCGAGCCTCGCCGCCGCCGCGTACGACGGGACCCGCGGGCATCCCGTGCTGTTCGGCGCGGACCACTGGGCGGCGATCGGGGCGAGCGCGGTCGGCGACCGCGGAGCGCGGGCGTATCTGGCGGAGCGTGAGACGGAGATCACCCGCGTCGAGTGCGGTGACGTCGCCGAGGCGTACGACATCGACACACCGGGCGACCTGCGGCATCTGGCGTGAAGCTGGGGCACCCTGGGGAGAGCGGCCGCGCAGCACGGCGCAGGGGTCGGGCCCGGAGAGTGAAGGGCCTGGCACTCAGCGCCACGATCTGTCGATAAAAAGAATCTCGACGTCAACAAACCATTGAACTTCCGCGATGAGAAATCTACTATCCACTGGTCAGAAGCGCCCAGACCGTAGTTGGCGCCCGCGACCGCATCTCGTAGCGGTGAATCCCCCACGGCACGCCGTGCCGTGGCGAGTGCCACCCCGGCGGCCGCGCCAGGCACCGCCCGCTGAAGGAAGTGACAGCTCATGTCCGCACCAGCGCCGTCCCCGCTGGCCATCGTCGACGCCGAGCCCCTGCCCCGACAGGACGAGGTCCTTAACGACGCGGCCCTGGCCTTCGTGGCCGAGCTGCACCGGCTCTTCACGCCCCGGCGTGACGAGCTCCTCGCCCGCCGTGCCGAGCGCCGCGCCGAGATCGCCCGCACTTCGACCCTGGACTTCCTCCCCGAGACCGCCGCGATCCGCGCGGACGACTCCTGGCGGGTCGCGCCCGCTCCGGCGGCCCTGAACGACCGCAGGGTGGAGATCACCGGTCCCACCGACCGCAAGATGACCATCAACGCCCTCAACTCGGGTGCCAAGGTCTGGCTCGCCGACTTCGAGGACGCGTCGGCTCCCACCTGGGAGAACGTCATCCTCGGCCAGCTCAACCTGATCGACGCCTATGAGAGCCGGATCGACTTCACCGACGCCCGCACCGGCAAGTCGTACGCCCTGAAGCCCGCCGACGAGCTCGCCACGGTCGTGATGCGGCCGCGCGGCTGGCACCTGGAGGAGCGGCACCTGCGCATCGGCGACCGCGCCGTGCCCGGTGCGCTGGTCGACTTCGGCCTGTACTTCTTCCATAACGCCAAGCGGCTGATCGAGCTCGGCAAGGGCCCGTACTTCTACCTGCCGAAGACCGAGTCGCACCTGGAGGCCCGCCTCTGGAACGACATCTTCGTCTTCGCCCAGGACTACGTCGGCATCCCGCAGGGCACCGTCCGCGCCACCGTCCTGATCGAGACGATCACCGCCGCGTACGAGATGGAGGA
Organism: Streptomyces sp. O3; assembly: GCF_054788135.1. Lineage (NCBI taxonomy): Bacteria > Bacillati > Actinomycetota > Actinomycetes > Kitasatosporales > Streptomycetaceae > Streptomyces > Streptomyces sp. O3. The sequence goes on along the minus strand of NZ_JBTVYK010000016.1, from coordinate 64,128 downwards.
GATCCTCTACGAGCTGCGCGACCACGCGGCCGGGCTGAACGCGGGGCGCTGGGACTATCTGTTCTCGATCGTCAAGAACTTCCGCGACGGCGGGGCCAAGTTCGTGCTGCCGGACCGCAACGCGGTGACGATGACGGCCCCGTTCATGCGCGCGTACACCGAACTGCTGGTGCGCACCTGCCACAAGCGCGGTGCGCACGCGATCGGCGGGATGGCCGCGTTCATCCCGTCGCGGCGGGACGCCGAGGTGAACAAGGTCGCCTTCGAGAAGGTCAAGAACGACAAGGACAGGGAGGCCGGGGACGGCTTCGACGGCTCCTGGGTCGCCCACCCGGACCTGGTGCCGATCGCGATGGCCTCGTTCGACGCGGTGCTCGGCGACAAGCCGAACCAGAAGGACCGGCTGCGCGAGGACGTCTCGGTGGCGGCGGAGGATCTGATCGCCATCGACTCGCTGGACGCCAAGCCGACGTTCGACGGGCTGCGCAACGCGGTCCAGGTGGGCACCCGTTATATCGAGGCGTGGCTGCGCGGCCTGGGCGCGGTCGCCATCTTCAACCTGATGGAGGACGCGGCCACGGCCGAGATCTCGCGCTCGCAGATCTGGCAGTGGATCAACGCGGGCGTCGTCTTCGAGAACGGCAAGCTGGCCACGGCCGAACTGGTCCGCGAGGTCGCGGCCGAGGAACTCGCCGCGATCCGCGCGGAGATCGGCGAGGAGGCGTTCGCGGCGGGCAACTGGAAGCAGGCGCACGACCTGCTCTTGCAGGTCTCGCTGGACGCGGACTACGCGGACTTCCTGACCCTGCCCGCGTACGAGCAGCTGGTCGGCTGACCTCGCGTACGCCGCACCCTGTGCCCCGCCGGCCGACCGGCGGGGCACAGTCGTCCCCGCACGGCGCGGCCGGTGTCGTACGGTGGGCTGCGCCACGGGGTGGGGCGACGGGACGCACAGGGGGTTGACGCAATCTGTGATCGCTGCTAGAGGCACAGTAGCCGCGAGCCGCGAGCCGCGAGCCGCGAGCCGCGAGCCGCGAGCCGCGAGCCGCGAGCCGCGAGCCGCGAGCCGCGAGTTGCCCTGGCTTCGGGTGCCCGCTGGTGATGACGCCGAACGTTGGCGTACCCTGCGCGGCGAGCGGCTGCTGGTCGCCGTGGCCCGTACCGTCACCTCCACCGTCCGCGTCGTCGACGTACTGCGTCCCGTACTCCGCGACGACCCCCGCGTCGACGTCGTGTTCGCGTACGACCCCACCTCCGCGTTCAACGACGGCGTGCACGACCTGCTCCGCGCGCTCGGCGCCCGTGTCCTGCCCTGGGACCAACTCCCCCACACGCACGCCGACCTGATCGTCACGGCCACCGAGAACGCCGACCTGGTGGACCACGGCGACGCCCCCGTCCTCGTACTCCCGCACGGCGTCGGCTTCCACAAGCACGTACCCGACGCGCGCGGCCCGCACGACCGGCTGGCCGGAGTCGTCCCCGAGGCCCTGCTGCGCAGCGGGCGCGCCCGGCTGGCGATCTCGCATCCGGACCAGGCCCACCAGTTGCGCGCCACCCATCCCGCCGCGGCCGGGCGCACGGTCCTGGTCGGCGACCCCTGCTTCGACGCCCTCATCGAAGGCCGGGCCCTGCGCGCGCGATACCGCGCCGCGCTCGGCGTCCCGGAGGGCCGCCGCCTGGTCATGCTCAGTTCCACCTGGCGCGAGCACTCGGTGATCGGCCGGGACGCCTCGCTGCCCGCCCGCCTGCTCGCCGAGCTCCCCCGAGACGAGTACGCCGTCGCCCTGGTCACGCACCCCAACGTCATCGCCGCGCACGGCCTCTTCCAGTTGGAGAACGTGCTCGGCTCGGCCCTGGCCAGCGGCCTGCTGCGGATACCCCCGGACGCGGGCTGGCAGGCGACCCTGCTCGCCAGTGACCTGTTGATCGGCGACCACGGTTCGGTCACCTTCTACGGGGCGGCCGTCGGCACGCCCCTGCTGCTCGGCGCGTTCGGTGAGCACGAGGTCGTATCCGGCACCCCCATGCGGGAGTTGGGGCGGATCGCCCCGCACCTCGACCCGCACACGCCCCTGCGCCCCCAGCTGGAGCGGGCGCTCGACGCCCACGACGCCGACCGGCTCCGCAAACTGGGCCAGCGCGCGCTCGCCGTGCCCGGACAGGCGCTGAGCCGACTGCGCGAGACGCTCTACGACCTGCTGAGGCTGCCCACGCCGGCCGGCCAGCCCGCACGGGCCGCCCGCGGCCTGGCCCCGGCCGATCCGCACCCGGCCCCCATGACCGGCCCCGACGGCCACGCGTCCGTCGTCCTCACCCGTATGGACGGCGAACCAGGCGCGGAACGCGTCACGGTCGAGCGGTACCCGGCGGCCGTCCGGCACCTGATCGACGCACCACGGGACACACCACGGGACGCACTCCGCGACGGCCTCCCCGGCTTCCGGCATCTGTCCAGCACCGACGACGCGCACGCCCAGGAGACCGTCGAGAGCGCCTCCGTGCTCGTGCGGAGTTCCCCGGCCCGTACGGCGGTCGAGGCCGCGCGCTGGATCGCGGACACGCACGCCCGGTACCCCGGAGCGCTGCTCGCCGCCGCGGCCGTCGCGGGCGGCGGCTGCCGGGTGGGGCTCGCCGACGGCCGTACGGTCGAGGTGTCAGCGACCGGCCCGGTGACCGACCCGGAGGTGCTCGCCTCGGTCGTGTACGCGTGCCTGCGCGCGGGCACCGACATCGGAGCCGGCACCGGTACGGGTGGGGCGCGAGGCCTGTGGGGGCCCTGTCTGACGCTCGTCTGGGCGGGCCGCGAGGAGGACGTCGCCCTGCGCCCGCTCCCCCCTCCTCCCTCCGCTCCCCCTCACTCCGCCGCTGCCGCCCCCGGTCCCTGAGCCGCCAGCCTCCGGCGTACCCCGTCGGCGCGCGGGCTGCCGCCCTGCTCGTAGATCTCCAGCGCGCGCAGCAGATGCTCCCGCCGAGCCCCATGCTCACCGCGCTCCCCCGCGAGGTCGGCGAGTCGCTCGCGGGCCGGAGCCTCGTAGTGCACGGCCCCGGTCTCGCGCAGCATCTTCACCGCCGAGGTCAGCTCGGCTACGGCCTGCTCGCCCTGCCCCAGGTTCCCGAGGCAGGCGCCGACGGCGGCCTTCGCCCGCGCGCCCATCCGCCGGTCGCCGTGCTCGCCGATCGCCATGAAGCGCGCGTACGCGTCCCGCAGGGTGGCCAGCGCGGTGGTGTGCCGCCCGGCCGCGTCCTGCGCGCACCCCGTGAAGTAGAGCCCGATCGCGATGCCGCGCGGATCGCCGTGCCGGTGGTAGAGGTCGAGCGCCTCCGCGTACACGGCGATGGCGCGCTCGCCGTCGTGCCGGTCCCAGTAGCGCCCGTAGAACTCGCGGGCGGAGGCGCGCAACAGCAGGTTCCCGCTCGCGTCGGCGCGTTCGACGGCGGTTTCGAGCTCGGCCCGCGCCCGCTCGTCCTCGCCCCGGTCGAGCAGCGGGCGGGACAGCAGACAGCGCAGGCGCGCCTCGACGGCCGGGTCGCCGCCGTCGACGGCGGCACGGACGCCGAGTTCGCCGGACTCCACCCAGTCGGCGAGGTAACGCCGGTTGAGATACAGCGCGGTGAGCGCCTCGGCGAGGTCGGCGGTCTGCCGTCGCAGCCCACCGGCGGCGGCCGCGCGCACGGCGGCGAGCAGTTCGCCCCGTCGGCTGTCCAGCCACTCCAGCGCCTCGGCCTTCCCCGCGAAGGGCCCGTCTCCCGTCACCCGCTCGGCGTAGGCCCCGGCCCGCAACCGGCCGCCCAGCAAGGCGAGATCCGCGTACGCGGCGAGGTCCAGCAGGTGGTCGACCGCCCGCCGTACCGCCGCGGCCCGCGCTTCGGCGGCGTCCTCGGCCTCGGCGCGCTGGCGGGCGTGCAGGCGTACCAGAGCGTGGAAGGCATAGCGTCCGTCCGCCGCGCCGTCGATCAGGCTGGCGTCCTCGAGCACGTCGAGGAGTTCGGCGGCCTCGGCTTCGGGGAGCTCCGCGAGGGCGGCGGCGCTCGCGGTGTCCCAGCTGAGTCCCGGATACACGCCGAGCAGACGGTACATCCGCGCGGCGGCGGGAGCGAGCCCGTCATAGGCGACGTTGAAGACGGCGGTCACCAGCTTCTCCCCTCCGGTGCGCAGAGCGTCCAGACGGCGCTGCTCGTCGGCCAGTTCGTCGGCGAGCGCGGCCAGGGTCAGCCGCCGGGCGCTGAGCAGCCGGGCGGCGGCGACGTGCAGGGCGACGGGCAGTCCCGCGCAGTAGGCGACGATCCGGTCCGCGGCCTCGGGCTCATCGGCCACCCGGCGCGCACCGCAGAGTTCGCCGATCAGCCGTCGCCCGTGCTTGGCAGGGAGCGGCTCCAGGGTGATCAACTGCGCGCCGTCCAGGATGAGTTCGGCCATCCGGTCCTGGCTGGTAGCCAGCACGACGCTGCCGGGACCGCCCGGAATCAGTGCCCTGACCTGGGCGGGTTCGGTGACGTTGGCGAGGACCACCAGCACCGGCCGGTCCGCCGTCCTGCTGCGGAAGAGGGCGCTCAACTCGCCGAGTGTCGGCGGCAGATAGGCGTCCGCGACGCCGAGGGCGCGCAGGCAGCCGCTCACGCCCGCCGAGACGTCGGCGCCGCCCCGCTGGCGGCGCAGCTCGGCGAAGTCGATGTAGAAGTCGCCGCCGGGGAAGCTCTCCCGGCGGCGTTCGGCCCAGCTGCGGGCGACCGCGCTCTTGCCGATGCCGGGCAGTCCGCTGAGTACCGTGAGGCCGGGGCCGCCGTCGATCGAACCGAGCGCGTCGGCGCGGTCGACGAAGGCGGCGGGGCCGCGCGGGACTTGGCGCGGGGTCACCGGAGGCGGCGGCGGCACGGCCGCGAGATGTACGTCGCCGATCGTCCCGGCCTGGACGACGTTCCCGCCCGCGGTTCCGCCGAACTCGTTCCGCACACCCTCGGCGCCCATCCCGCCCCCATTGGATTCCCCTGCGCGTCCTCCCCGTACGCTACCGACTTTCGCGGGCTTTACGGGCATCAGCCCGCAGTCCCGCGGAAGTTCGACGGAATCAGGTCCCGCGCGTGCAGGCGTCGCGCCGCGCGCACGGGGCGGAGCGGGGAAGCGGGGAGTCAGCTGTGGCGATGGTCGGCCTGTTCTGGATCACGGGGGACGCCGTGTACCTGGGGGCACCGCCCGACCTGCTCGGCCGCGCCGTCCTGGTGACCGACGCGGGGCTGGACAGCGTCGGGCACGAGCAGGTCGGCGGCTGGCCCTGGGCGGAGGTCCGCGGGGTAGCCGTGCGGGACGTCCCGCTGCGGTCGGCTGTCCGCAGACGTCTGTCGCTGGCGGGGACGCTGCTGCTCTCCGCGGTGTTCGGCGGCATCGACGAGCCGCCCGCCATGACCGTGTGCGTCGATACGGCCGACGGCGGCCGGGAACTGACGGTCGCCAGCGCGGCAGCGGCGGGCTACGGACGCGCCGAGATCACCCTCTCGCACACCCTGCTCGACCGGTTCGCGGACGGCTCGGCGTGTCCCTCCCGGCTCGCCGACTGGGCTCGTACGCATCCGGCCGGTACGCCCGGCCGGGCCAGGCGCGAAGCCCTGCTCAGGCAGTGGGCGGCGCGGTGAGCGGCGGCCCGCGCGCCGAGGAATTCCGGTGCGACGCGGGGGTCAATCGCGACGGACGCGATTACCATGGCGATCTCGGCAAACGGGCAGGCCGCGAACCACCCGGCAGACCACCGCGCGGGTGACCAGAACACCGTTCACGGCAGCGAGCCTCCCATGACGCGATGGGAGGGTCCGCACGGTGAACGGCGGCAGCCGCGCGCGGCGCCTGACCAGTCGCCTCGGCGCACAGGGCGTCGCGTCCGGCCAGCGCGCCGCCGTCCGGCGGCTGAGCCGCCGCGCCGCCCGCGCGCCCGGTGCCGCCGGCGACGAGGCCCGCGCCCACAGCCGCCTCAGCTGGCTCAACTCCGCGGACACCAGGATCGGCACCTCGCTGGATCTGGAGCGCACCGCGCAGGAGCTGGCAGAGTTCTGCGTCCCCCGACTGGCCGACGGCGCCGCCGTGGATCTGCTGGAGTCCGTCCTGCACGGTGAGGAGGGCCAGCGCGATCTCGGCGACATCCCCATCATGCGGGCGATGGCGGTGCACGCCGTCGACGCGCTGACCTCGCTGGAGCCCTCCCCGGTGGGTGAGATCGTCGACCGGACCATCTACCACGGCGCGACCCGGCTGATCAGCCGCCTCCTGAAGCATCGCGAGTCCGTCCTGATCAGCCGGATGACCGAGGAGGACCTCACGCGCATCGCGCCCACCGACAGCGCGGCCGAGCGGATGCGCGAGACCGGCGTCCACAGCTATATGGCGGTGCCCCTGATCGCGCGCGGGGTGCTGCTGGGCACGGCCGACTTCGTACGGGCCGGGGACAGCCCGCCCCTCACCCCCGCCGACCTCACGCTGGCCGAGCAGCTCGCCGCCAAGGCGGCGGTCTTCATCGACAACGCCCGGCTGTACAGCCGGGAACGCGAGCACGTCCTCTCCCTCCAGCGCAGTCTGCTGCCGCGCGCCACGCCGCACACACCCGGCCTGCGGGTGCACTCCGGTTACGCGCCCGCGTTCGACGCGCGCGGCGTCGGCGGCGACTGGTACGACGTGGTCGCCCTGCCCAGCGGCCGCACAGCCCTGGTGGTCGGCGACGTGATGGGCCACGGCCTCCCCGCGGCCGCCACCATGGGGCGGCTGCGGGCGGTCGCCCGCACCCTGATGACCCTGGACATCGCCCCGGACCGGGTGCTGGCCCGGCTCGACCTGGCCACCCGTGACCTGGAGGACGAACAGGTCGCCACCTGCCTGTGCGCGGTCTACGACCCCGCCGACGCCAGCTACACCCTGGCGAGCGCCGGACACCCGCCGCCGCTGCTGCTCGGCCCGGACGGCACGCCGTCGTACGTGGACGTGCCGACCGGCGCGCCGCTCGGGGCCGGGGTCATCCCGTACGACCCGGTCCGGCTGCCGGGTCCGGTGGGCAGCAGGCTGGTCCTGTACACGGACGGCCTGGTCAAGAACCGCACCGACGACGTGGACGCCCAACTGGCCCGGCTGCGGACGCGGGCCGCGGGGATGACGCCGGAGCGGCTGGACGACTGCGCCCTGCTCACCCCGGCCGCGGACGCCGAGGGCCGCTTCGACGAGGCCGTGCTCCTGGTCGCGGCGGGCGCCGATCCCGAAGACGTCGCCCTCCGGGTCTGGGACCTCCCATCGGGCGGCGCGGCGGCCTCCGCCGCGCGCAAGCTGGTCACCGAGCAGCTCCAGCTGTGGGATCTGGCCGACCTGGCGGACGTCACCGAACTCGTCGTCAGCGAACTCGTCGGCAACGCCCTGCGCTACGGCGGCGGTCCGGGGCAACTCCGGCTGCTGCGCACCGAACGCCTGGTGGTCGAGGTCTCGGACACCGGCCCTGACCTGCCGCGCATCCAGCACGCGGACGTCAGCGACGAGGGCGGCCGCGGCCTCCAGCTGATCAACATGCTGTGCCGCAGATGGGGCTCCTGCCGCACGGCGACGGGCAAGGTCGTCTGGGCGGAACAGAACATCCCGTGACACCCGGTGGCAGCCCCGGTCAGCGACAAGCGACAGGCGTTCAGCCGCTCCGCGGGACGTCAGCCGGCGCTGTGCGCGGCCTTCCACTCAGGGGCGAGCACCGACCAGATCTCGGTGTTCTGCCGTATGCCCCGGTACGGGGAGTTCTCGCGCAGGACGCCGTCGCAGGTCATGCCGAGCCGCTTGGCCAGGTTGATGCTCGGGGTGTTCGCGGATGACACATGCCACTCCACCCGGTGCATGCCGCGCTCCTCGATCGCCCAGTCGACGGCGGCCCGCACCGCGCGGGTGACCAGGCCCCGGCCGGACGCGGCCGGTTCGATCCAGCAGCCCGCCTCGCAGGTCTCCTCGCTCACGTCGAAGGTCCGGAAGAGGACACCGCCGACGAGAAGGCCGTCGAGCCAGATGCCGTACAGGCGGCCGACGTCGGCGGCGGCCTTGTCGGCGTACACCTGGAGCCACTTCCGGGTGGAGGCGAGGTCGGACGTGATGTCGGGGAGTCCCACGTGCTGCCCGATGAAGTCACGGCCACGGTCCATATGGGCGAGGAACTCCTCGGCCTGCCACGGCTCCAGCGGCCGCAGCTCAGCCCCGTCACCCAGCGAAACAGCGAACATCCTCACCCTCCACAACGGCCGTACGGCGGTCGAACTCTCGACCTCTTCCGCTTCTTGATCCTCGCACGGCCCTCTGACAGTCCGACTTGCGCACTCCCCGCACTCCCCGCACCCCCCGCACTCCCTGAACAGGCGTACGACCGACTGTCGGTGACGGACGCTACGCTGCGGGCGTGCAGCGAACAGAGTGTGAGCAGGAAAAGTACCGGCAGGACAGCGACCCGCGGCGTCGGCGCGGGAGGTGGCCGGGGCTCCTGGCGGTCGGTGTACTGATAGCCACCGCCGGGTGCGGCCTCGTCGAAAGCACCCCGGAACCCGACGGCACGGCCTCCCCCACCGCCGACGCGAGCGACGGCACGGGCGGCACGGACGGCGCGGACGGCCCCGGTGACGGCAAGCCCGCCGCGGCGGGCACCCTGCCGGGCGTGCCCACCGTCGAGGCCGCCCGCACCCAGCTGGCCGGGCTCAAGGTCGCCCCGCACGGTTCGATGAGCGGCTACAGCCGGTCGTCCTTCTCGCACTGGGCGCAGCAGGGCGACAAGTGCGACAGCCGCGAGGTCGTCCTGGAGCGGGACGGCGAGGACGTACAGCGGGACGACGAGTGCAAGGCCGTGTCCGGGACCTGGGTCAGCGCCTTCGACGGGGTCACGGTGGACTCCGCGTCGAAGGTGGACATCGACCACATCGTGCCGCTCGCCAACGCCTGGCGGTCGGGCGCCGCCCGCTGGGACGCGGACAAGCGCAAGGAGTTCGCGAACGACCTGGAGCGCCCGCAGCTGATCGCGGTGACGGCGTCGTCGAACCGGTCCAAGGGCGACCAGGGTCCCGACGAGTGGCAGCCCCCGGAGAAGTCGTACTGGTGCACCTATGGGCGGGCGTGGACGGCGGTGAAGTCCTCGTACGAGCTGTCGGTCACCGAGTCGGAGAAGGACATGCTGGGCACCATGCTGGACACTTGTGGGTCATGAGCAGCCAGAGCCCGAAGCCGGGTGAGCCAGGCCCCGTCCCCGTGCCGAGACCTGACGACGTGGCCGCGTCGGCACCGCTCGTCGATGAGGTGACGGCGGGGCCCGGTGGGGCGATGACTGACGAGGTCGGGGTCATCACCGGGGACCTCACGGTCGCGACCGCCACGCTGGCCGACGGCCGGGCGGTGGTGGCCGTCCAGTACACCGACGCGGACGAGTGGTACCTGCTGACCGGTGGCCCGGCGCCCGTACCGGCGGGCGGGCTCGCCGAGCTCCATCGTGACGTGCTGGAGCTCGTCAGGAAGGGCGGCGGCGCCGAAGTGCCCCGGTGACGCGCCCCGGCCCGACACCGGGGGCGGCGTCGGCGCCGCCCCCGCGCGCCAGCCGTGTTCAGCCGGCGCCGGGGCCGCTGCCGTCGCGGTGGCGTTCGATGCGTATCTGGGCTGGCGGGTACGCGCTGTACGTGTCCGTCCCCACCGCCCAGTAGCCGCCGTCGGCGCCCGGAATCGGGGCGATCGCGTTCATCAGGGAGGTCGATCCCGAGGACTCCGGGCCGCGCTCGCTCACCCAGCCCGCGCCGTCCCAACGCAGATAGTGGGTGCGCTTCTGGTCCCAGAAGTCCCAGCCCGCGATGAGGTCGGGGCGGCCGGCGGCGTCACCGGTGATGCCGCTCAGCAGGCCGGCCCTGAACGGGGACCCACCTGAAGTCCACTCAGCGCCGTCCCAGTGCTGGAGGGTGACCCCCGGCGGCTTGCCGACCGGGCCGCCGACGCCGAAGGCGAAGCCGGTGAGCCAGATGTCGTCGTGGGCGACGGGGAGCAGTCCGGTGACGGAAGCGCGGATGCCGAGGGTGCGGGGGACGACTGTCCAGGCGCCGTCCCAGCGGGCGATGACGTCGCCGTACACCCAGACTTCGCCGCTGGGCGTGAGGTGTACGCCGGTGGGCGTCGGGGTCTGCTCGTCCGGGAGCGGGCGGCACCAGCGCCAGGCGGGTCCGTGGCCCGGTCCGGGGCCGCGCAGCAGTCCAGCCCGGTCGCCGTGGCGGCCGCTGATCCAGGCCTGCCCGTCGGGGCCGACCGCGACGTCGGTGAGTCGGGTTCCGGGTTCGCCCCGGCCGGGGAAGTCCGTCTCCCGCCAGGTCTCGCCGTCCCAGGCGAGGAGTCGGTCCTGACGGTCACGGTCGGTGCCGATGGCCCAGGCCGCGTCGGCGGAGACGCCGGAGACGGCGCGTATCCAGCCGATGCCCTCAAGGTGGGTGACGTCGGTGGCGGACCAAGCCGTGCCGTTCCAGACACGGGCGATCGGGCGGCCTCGGGTGCCGCCGTAGCGGCCTTGTTCGCCGACGGCCCAGGCGAGGTCCGGTCCCGCGGCCGCCACGGCGATGAGGTGGGCCGCCGCTTCGCCCGGCGGTGCGGGGACCTCCTGCCAGGCGCCGTCTGCGGCGTCGCGTTGACCGGCCGCGGCCTGGCTCATCGGCGATAAGGCGAGCCCGAGGCCCGCCGCGGTACCGGCGAGTCCGCCGACGAAGTGTCGTCTACGCACGGAGCAGCCCTTCTCTGGGGGATGGGAACTCCAGCCTGGGCCGGGGCGGGTGAGCGGGCTAGGCACGCGGGTGAGCAATTTCGCCGTCCGGGGCGTTGTCAGTGGTGGGCTGCATGATGGGTGTCAGGTGGTCGGTGGCGAGGGCCAGCGCGGGGAAGGGAGTCGCCTCATGAACCGGACACGTCACACGGGCGGGATGAGTGAGACGGGCGGGACAGGTAAGACGGACGCGGGCGCGTCGAGTGCGCCGCCCGCCGAGCGGGCCACCGCGGCGCAGCGACGGATCGTCAGTGCCGCGAACGGGCGGCTTGTGGGGAGTGCGGCGCAGTTGGAGGAGCTGGCGCGCAAGGGGCTCGCGTTCCGGCATCCGCGGCCGCCGCGCGCGTACTTCCTGACTCCCGCGGGCCATCGCCTCCGTGACGAGTTGCTGAGCGCGGCGTCCTCGCTGCCCGTGCCCGGCGCGGGCGCGGAGTCGGGGGTGTTCACCGCGCGCACGGGTGGCGCGGACGATCCCGTGGCGGGGCCGTGGCGGGCGCGCGAGGTGGACAGCGCCTGGCAGGGGCTTCTTGAACTGCGCCGGATGACACGTCCCGACGGTGACACGGGGCGGCTGTGCGGGTGGGAGCGCGCGCATCTGGTGCAGGCGGCCGCGCTGGCGCTGGAGGCGGCGGGGTGCGCGCCCGCAAGGCCGTCGGGCGGCGTGGCCGCCGCCGACGGCGGGCCCCCGGCCGCTGACACGTCCCCGACCGCGGGCGGATACCGGGTCTCGGAGACTCCGCAGCCCGAGGCCGTCGCGGTCCGGCTGATACCCGACGGCCCGGCACCCGACGGCCCGGCGCCCGACGGCCCGGCGCCCGACGACGGCCTCGGCGCCTGCGCGGCCGCGCTGGAGCAGGCGGGCTGGCAGATCAGTCGGCACCGGGCGCGGGGCGGCGGCGGGTACCTGCTGGCGTCGCCTCGCCGGGACTGACCCCGGCGGCCCCGGCGCACCGGATCAGCCGATTCCGGCGCGATTTTTGATGTGCCGTCAAAGATCAATAGGATCCGGCGATGATCACAAGACAACGGCTGACGGCGGGCGCCTGCGCCCTGCTCGCCGCCCTGACGGCCGGGCTGCTCCCGTCGGCGGGCGGCGCCGCGTTCGCCGACGAGCACGAGCGGAGCGAAGGCCCCGCCCCGAAGGTCGAACTCGTCCTCGACGTGAGCGGTTCGATGCGCGCCCGCGACATCGACGGCGGCTCGCGGATGGCCGCGGCGAAGCAGGCGTTCAACGAGGTGCTCGACGCGACCCCCGGCGAGGTCGAGCTCGGCATACGCACACTCGGCGCCAACTACCGCGGCGACGACCGCGAGGAGGGCTGCAAGGACACCGAGCAGCTCTACCCGGTCGGCGTACTCGACGGCTCCGCGCGCACCGACGCCAAGACCGCGGTGGCGACCCTGGCCCCCACCGGCTGGACGCCGATCGGGCCCGCGCTCCTGAAGGCCGCCGCCGACCTCGCGGGCGGCGAGGCGAACGTCAGCCGCCGGATCGTCCTCATCACGGACGGCGAGGACACCTGCGCGCCGCTCGACCCCTGCGAGGTGGCCCGCGGCCTCGCGGCCAAGGGGATCAACCTCACCATCGACACCCTCGGCCTGGTCCCGGACGCCAAGACCCGCGACCAGCTGAGCTGCATCGCGGACGCGACCGGCGGCACCTACACCTCGATCCGGCACAAGGAGGAACTCTCCGACCGCGTCAACCAGTTGGTGGACCGTGCCGCCGAACCCACGGTCACCCCGGTCGCCGTGGAGGGCGCGGACCGGTGTGCCAAGGCCCCCAAGGTGGGATCGGGCCTCTACAGCGACCGGGAGAGGTTCGGCGAGCACCGCTGGTACCGGGTCGACGTCAAGCCGGGCCAGGAGCTGCGCGCCTCGGTGAGCGTGGCGGCCGACCGCCAGGTCGACCACGACTACGGCGTACTGCTGCGGGCGGTCACCGTGCACGGGCGCGAGATCGTCCGCGGTGAGTACGCGGGCAGCGGCCGCACCGACGTCATCTCGGCCGGACTGCGCTATCCGAAGGCCGACCCCGACGACACCGACGGCGAGGGGGAGCCGGAGACCGTGTGCCTGGAGGTCGGCAACTCGTACTCCGCCCCGGCCTCCGTCAAGAAGGAGCCCGGACTGCCCGTGGAGCTGGCGATCGACCTGGTGGACGGCCCGTCGGACGCCTCCGATGTGGCGTTCTTCGGCCTGGGCCGCGGCTGGTGGCTGCTCGGTGCGCTGGCCGTCTCGGGATTCCTGGCCGGTGTGATGTGGGGCTGGCTGGCCCGCTGGCGCGGCGCGGTACGGAGGAGCAACTGATGGGGATCACCAAGGCGTTGCGGATCGGCGTCAGCACGGTGCTGCTGGCGGGTACGGCGCTGTTCGGCGCGGCGGGCACGGCCCTGGCCGACGACCCGTCCCCGTCGAGCGGCCCGAGCACGGCCGAGGGCGGCGGGGACAGCGGGGACGGGCCCACCGAGGCGGGTACGTCGTTCCGTACGGCCGTGGCGTTCGAGCCGGGGCAGCGGGCTGCCGCGAGCGCGTCCACCGGCGAGTACCTGTACTGGAAGTTCCCGGCCGACACCGGACAGCGGCCCACGGTCAAGGCGACCGTGCGGCTCCCGGAGCCGAACGCCCGCGCGGGCGCCCAGACCTGGCAGGTCGACGTGTACGACGGGCTGCGGCGCCGCCAGCCCTGTATGTACGGGGCCCAGACCAGGCGGGCGGCGCAGGACGCCGAGTCCGTCTCGCTGTCCTGCACCCTGCGCCCGGTACGCGCCTGGTCCGAGCAGTGGTCGGACGATCCGCTGCCGGGCGTCTACTACGTGCGGCTGACGGCCACCGGCCTCAAGGACGCCGACCTGGGGCTGCCCGTGACGGCCGAGGTCACCGTCGGCTTCAAGGAGGTGGGCGGCTCACACGCGGTGGACGGCGCGCTGGCGGCGCCGCTGGTGCCCGGAAACGGAGCGGTGACCGACACGGACACGGCGTCCGGCTCCGACACCGGTTCCGGCACCGGCTCGGATTCCGGGGACAGCCCGGCGCGGCGGGCGGCCGCCGCCACCGAGCCCGAGGACGGCTGGGCGTCCGGCTGGTGGTCGGACCGCTGGCTGTGGACCGCGGCGGGCGGCTTCCTCGCGGCCCTCACCGGCGTGGGCGGCTACGTACTCGCCCGCGGCCCGGCACGCCCGCGCGCGTAACCGACGGCCCCGAGCACCTTGGCAGGTGCTCGGGGGCTCCCCCGCACCGCGCGTCGGCACGGCGCGCGCCGCGTACGACGAGAACGCCCGCGCCAGGCACGGCGAGAGGGCTGGGCAGACGCCGCCGAGCCGCAGCGAGGAGCCCGTGACACGGAGGTGACCGTCGCGGGCTTGGCGAGCACCGTGGCGGCGGTGCGGCCCAGGTGACGGTAAGGCTGCTCCTCACCCGCGCCCGCACCCACATCGGGTCGCTGACGGCGTGTGCGACCACCCGCTCGGGGCGGCCGCACACGCCGTATCCGATGCTCAGGGCCGTCAGGGCCGTCAGAGCCCCTCAGTGTGCCGCCTGCTGGGACGGCACCCGGCTCTCGGAGATCTCCTCGCCGGGCTCCATCGGCGCGGTGACGTCGTCATCGTCCTGCCGCTTGCCGGTGTGGTTGAAGACCAGGTTGAGGACGACCGCGGCCACGCACCCGGTGGAGATGCCCGAGTCCAGGATGATCATCGCGGTGTCCGGGAAGGCGTGGTAGAACTCCGGGGCCGCGATCGGGATCAGCCCGACGGCCATCGCGACCGCCACGATCAGGACGTTGTTGTCCTTCTCCAGGCCCGCCTTGGCCAGCGTCTGGATGCCGCTGGCCGCGACCGAGCCGAAGAGCACGACGCCCGCGCCGCCGAGCACCGGCCGGGGCACGATCGCGATCAGCGAGGCGACCACCGGCATCAGACCCATCAGGATCAGGAAGCCGCCGCCCACGGCGACCACGAACCGGCTGCGGATCTTGGTCATCGCGACCAGGCCGATGTTCTGGGCGAAGGCGCTGGCCATGAAGCCGTTGAAGAACGGGCTGAGCGCGGAGCCGAGGGTGTCGGCGCGCAGTCCGGCCGCGATCGTCTTCTCGTCCGCGGGCCGTTCGACGATCTCGCCGAGCGCCAGCATGTCGGCGGTGGACTCGGTCATCGAGACGATCATGACGACCACCATCGACACGATCGCCGCGGCGGCGAACTGCGGGGCGCCGAAGTGGAACGGCGTCGGGAAGCCGACGATGTCCGCCTCGCTCATCGCGCTGAAGTCGGTGGCGTCGAACGGGATCGCGATGACGGTGCCGACGGCCAGGCCGAGCAGTACGGCGATCTGCTTGACGAACCCGCTGGTGAAGCGGCGTATCAGCAGGACGATCACGAGCGTGATGCCCGCGAGCCCCAGGTACTTCATGGCGCCGTAGTCGTCGGCCGCCGGATTGGGCCCCTGGGCCCAGCCGAAGGCCACCGGCATCAGCGAGACGCCGATCAGGGTGATGACGGTGCCGGTGACGACCGGCGGGAAGAAGCGGACCAGTTTGGAGAAGAACGGAGCGCCGACGAAGCCGAGCAGACCCGCGACGATGATCGCGCCGAAGATGATCGGCAGCGCGTCGTCCTTGTCCTTGGTCTGGTCGACGACCGCGAGCATCGGGGCGACGCCCGCGAAGGTGACGCCGTTGACGAACGGCAGCCGTGCTCCGATGTTCCAGATGCCCAGTGTCTGCAGGAGGGTGGCCAGTCCGGCCGTGAAGAGACTGGCTCCGGTGAGGAAGGTGAGCTCCTTGGCGGAGAGCCCGACGGCCGCTCCGACGATGAGCGGCGGGGCGACCACGCCCGCGTACATGGCGGCCACATGCTGGAGGCCGCTGGTCATCATCTTGAGAGGTGGCAGCTTCTCGTCGACCGGGTGCTTGGCGGGCGTCCGGTCGCGGACTTCGCTGTCCTCTGGCACGGCGACTGCTTTTCGAACCCTGGGCGTGTCAGCCACGGCGGTTCCTCCGGTTGGTTGCTCGTCGCTGGGGACGCGATTACTGGGAGGGCGTGCATAGGGGGAAGTGGTGCGGGTCGTGCGAGTCGTGCAGGTGGTGCGCTGTGTGCGGTTGTGGTCGTACGGAGGGGTGCGATGTGCGGGTCGCCGGTGCTGCGGGTCCGCGGGGCCCGGCCGGGCCCGTACGGTGTGACGGTTCACCGGGTCGGCAGGGCGGGGGAACTCAGTCCCCCGCCCTGGCCGATCCGGCTGCCGTGGACCCCGCTCGGGTCCACGGCGACCGGCCAGGGGCCGTCCCCCCTGGCCGGACTCCGGGGGGTCAGTCGCCCGCGGCGATCCGGGCGAGGCGCTGAGCCTCGTCGCGGGCGGTGCGGGCGATGGCGTCCTCGTCGACGGTGAGCAGTCGGTCGTTCTCGACGATCTGCCGGCCGTTGACGAACGAGGCGGTGACCGGGGCCGCCGCGCCGAAGACGATCGCCGTGACCGGGTCGGCGATCGTGGAGTGTCCGATGCCGTCGACCTTCCACAGGACGAGGTCGGCGAGTTTGCCCGCTTCGACGGAGCCGATCTGCGTGGCGCGGCCGAGTACCCGCGCCCCGCCGAAGGTGCCCAGACGCAGGGCCTGGCGGGCGTTCAGCGCCGCTTCCCGGTGCGGGCCGAGGCGGTTGATCAGCAGGGCGTTGCGGAGTTCGGTGTGCAGTTCACCGGACTCGTTGGACGCCGTGCCGTCGACGCCGAGGCCGACCGGGACACCGGCCGCCAGCATGTCCGGGACACGGGCGATCCCGGCCGCGAGGCGGGCGTTGGAGGAGGGGCAGTGGGCGACGCCGGTCTTCGTACGGGCGAAGGCGGCGATGTCGGAGTCGTTCATATGGACGCAGTGCGCCATCCACACGTCCTCGCCGAGCCAGCCGGTCGACGCGAAGTAGTCGGTCGGGCCCATGCCGAACAGTTCGTGGCAGAACTTCTCCTCCTCCACGGTCTCCGAGCCGTGGGTGTGCAGCCGTACGCCCTTGGCGCGGGCAAGTTCGGCCGCCTGCCTGAGCAGTTCGGTGGAGACGGAGAACGGGGAGCAGGGGGCGACGGCGATCTGCGTCATCGCGTCGAAGGAGGCGTCATGGTGCTCGTCGACGGTCGCGGCGGTGGCGGCGAGCGCGCCGTCGAGGGTCTCCACGGCGAAGTCCGGGGGCAGGCCGCCGTCCTTCTCGCCGCGGTCCATGGAGCCGCGGGCCAGCGTGAGGCGGACGCCCATGTCGGCCGCGGCGCCGATGATCGCGCCGGACAGGTCGCCGGAGCCCCGCGGGTAGACGTAGTGGTGGTCCATCGCGGTGGTGACGCCGCCGCGGGCCATCATCGCGAGCGAGCCCTGTGCGGCGGCCTTCGCCATCTGCTCGTCGATGCGCGCCCACGTGGGGTAGAGGGCGACGAGCCAGTCGAAGAGGTTGTGGTCGGTGGCGAGACCGCGCGTGATCCACTGGTAGAAGTGGTGGTGCGTGTTGACCAGGCCCGGCGTGAGCAGGTGGCCGGTGCCGTCGATGCGGCGGGCCACGTTCTGAAGGTTCTCGGGGGCCTTGCCCGCGCCGACCGACTCGATCCGGTTGCCCGCGACGACGACATGGCCCGACGCGTACTCGGTGTCGTTCGCGTCCACGGTCGCGATGGCGCAGTTCTCGATGACGATGCGCGAAGCCGCCATGGCGGGTCCTCGTTCCTCTCACGGGTGGTGTCTCACCCGGATTCGCACGGGCTCGGGGGTCGAGCGGGGTGACGACCGAGTCCGTGATGCACGGGCGACCGCTGGTCGCGGTCGCGGGTGCGGATGCTGCGCAGATGCCCCCGCTCCCCTCCTGGCCCCCGGAACCGGGCTGTCGGACCTGGTTCCGGGGGAGACGCCGGCGCATTCGCGTCGGAGGTGTCGGCGCTCCGGCTCAGGGCCGGAGCTGGCTGCGCTCTGACTCCGGGGTCAGAGGTTGGTCATGTCGACCGGGATCCGCGGCTCGACGCCGTCGCGCAGGACGGTGGCCTCGATCAGGCCGTACGGGCGGTCGGCCGCGTAGTAGACCTCGTTGTCGTTCTTGAGGCCGAACGGCTCCAGGTCCACCAGGAAGTGGTGCTTGTTCGGGAGCGAGAAGCGGACCTCGTCGACCTCCGAACGGTGGTTGATGATGCGCGAGCCCATCTGGTACAGGGTCTGCTGCAGCGAGAGCGAGTAGGTCTCGGCGAAGGCCTGCAGCATGTGCTTCTTGACCTGCTCGTAGGACTTCTCCCAGTTGGGCATGCGCTGCTCGTCGTCGCTCCAGTTGAAGCGCCAGCAGCCGGACACCTGGGTGGCCAGGATGCGGTCGTAGGCTTCCTTGAGCGTCGTGTACTTGTCCTTGATGTAGCCCCAGAACTCCGAGTTGGTGGAGTTCATGACCACCAGGTCCTTCAGGCCGGAGATGACCTCCCACTTCTCACCGTCGAAGGTGATCTGGGTGGTGCGGGTCTCCTGGCCCTTGCGGACGAACGAGTGGTTGACCTCGTCCGAGCCGATGAACTTGGAGTTGGCGTCGGACGTCGCGATGCGGTCCCAGGCGTACTCCTCGATGCGGATGCGCGCGCGGTGGATCGGCTCCTGGGAGGTCACGAAGTGACGGGCCAGGTGGATGCCGAACTGCTCGGCGGACTCGATGCCGTATTCCTTGGCGAACGCGAACACCGTGTTCTTGGTGGTGTCGGTCGGCAGGCAGTGGGCGTTGGAACCCGAGTAGTGCACATCGTCGAGGTCGCCGGAGAGCGCGACCGAGACGTTCAGGTCCTTGATGTGGTGGGTGTCGCCGTCCCGCGTGACCTTGACGACGCGGTTCTCTGCTTTGCCGTACTGGTTCTGGCCGAGAATCGTGGGCATGTCTGCTAGCTCCCTCGGTAAACGGAGTAGCCGAACGGGTTGAGCAGCAGCGGTACGTGGTAGTGCTCGCCCGGCGTGACGGCGAATGTGATCGCCACCTCCGGGAAGAACGCACCGCTGTCCCGATTCGCGGGGGCGTCCTGCTGCGCCTCGGCTTGCTGTGGGTTCTTGCTCAGGAAGTACGCCTCGGTCTCGAAGTCGAGACGTACGTGGGCAGTGCCCTCCGGCAGGGCCGGGAGGTCCTTGCAGCGCCCGTCCGCGTCGGTGCGCGAACCGCCCAGGGCGGTCCACTCCTCATCGCCGCCCGCGCGGGCGGCGAGGGAGACGGCGACGCCCTCGGCAGGGCGGCCGACGCTGGTGTCCAGGATGTGGGTGGACACCGATGCGGTGGTGTCGGTGCTCATCGGTTGCCTTCCTCGCGCGCCTCGGTGAGGCGCGTCAGCCGGATGCGGTTGATCTTGCCCAGTTCGGTGCGGACGATGGCCCGCTCCTGCTCGGCGGTGTTCCCGATCCGGGCCTTCAGGGCTTCGAGCATCTGCTCGCCGGTGGCGCCGGTCGCGCAGATCAGGAAGACGTGACCGAACTTGTCCTGGTAGGCCAGGTTGAGTTCGAGCAGTTCCCGCTTGAGCTCGTCGGAGGCTCCGGCCATGCCGCGCTGCTCGCGCGCCGATGTCGGGTCACCGGGCTTCGGACGCCCGATCGGCGGGTGCCCCGCCATCGCCTCTTCCAGGTCCGCCGTGGTCAGCTCGGCCATGGCGGCGTCGCTGGCGGCGAAGAGGGATTCGGCGGTGGCGTACGGGCGCTGGGCGAGCAGCTTGCTCCCCCAGGCCGAGCTGGCGCACACCTCGTGGAGCTCCGCGGTGGCCGCGGTGTCCGGCAAGGCGTTGAACCGGGTGAGACCCGGCGTGGTACCTGAAGTCACGGGTTAGCCTCCGTGGCTTGTTCTGGACGGGCTGGGGATTAGCTAAGACCCTCCACAACACGACGTCAACACTTTGTTGAAATCAATTGAACAAAGGAGCCGCCGCCCGACATCTGGGCGACGACTCCTCTACGGTGCGTGACGACGGACCGGGCTGCCAGCGCGCGGACCGCTCGGCCTACTCCCCCTTGGCCGCGTTCTCCCGGTTCAGATAGTTGTAAACGGTGAACCGGGACACCCCCAGCGCCCCGGCCACGGTCTCCACGCCGTGCCGCACGGAGAAGGCGCCGCGCCCCTCGAGTATCCGTACGACTTCCTGCTTCGCCTTGCGGTCCAGCTCCGCGAGCGGCCTGCCGTGCTTGCGCTCCAGGGCGGCCAGGATGCGGTCCAGGGAGTCCGCGAGCTGGGGCAGCCGGACGGCGAGTACGTCCTCGCCCTCCCACGCGAGGACGACGTCGTCGCCGTCCGCGTCCTGGGGGCTGAGCAGCTCGGCGCCCATGGCGTCGACGAGCGGCTTGACCGCGGTGACGAAGGGGTGGTCGCGGGGCTCGGTCACCGCTCCTCCCCCTCCCCGGTCGTTCCCACCACGTTGACCTGGAGCGAGACGCGGGTCGCCCCGGCCGCCAGGGACTCGCGCAGCAGCGCGTCGACGGCGGCCAGCACGGCGTCGGCGCCGCCCTCCGCGGTGTTGCCGAAGGGGCCGACGTCCACGGCGTCCAGTTCGGCCGCCTGGATGACGTCGCGGGCCGCCACCGCATGGGCGGGCGCCTCGTCGAGGTCGAAGGGCTCGGTCGTGAACTCCACTCTCAATCGCACGCGGTCAACCTACTGCGCGTTTGCGGATTTGCGGAGTCCCTACTTGACAGCCGACCAGGACCGCAGGCAATCTTCCATCAGGTAGAAACAACTTTCCGCTATACGGAAGGAGTGCCGCCCCTCATGGCAAGCTTCTCGGTGGACGCAGCCTCGGACCAGCGCTTCAACGTCAACCTGTCGATCCTCTACACGGAGCTCCCGCTGCTGGAGCGCCCCGCGGCCGCCGCCGCGGCCGGCTTCACCGCGGTCGAGCTGTGGTGGCCCTGGGTCGACTCCCCCACTCCGGCGCGGTCCGAGCTCGACGCCCTGAAGTCGGCCCTTGAGGACGCGGGCGTCCAGCTGGTCGGGCTCAACTTCTACGCGGGCCAGCTCCCCGGCCCCGACCGCGGCGCGCTGTCCATCCCCGGCGAGGAGTCGGAGAAGTTCCGCGCGAACATCGACATCGCCGCGGACTTCGCCGCCTCGGTCGGCTGCAAGGCGCTCAACGCGCTCTATGGCAACCGCGTCGAGGGCGTGGACCCGGCCGAGCAGGACAAGCTCGCGCTGGAGAACCTCCAGATCGCGGCGCGCGCCGCCGACCGCGTCGGCGCGATCCTGCTGATCGAGGCGCTCAACAAGCCCGAATCGCCGCTCTGCCCGATCGTGAGCGCCCCCAAGGCCATCGAGATCGTGGACGCGGTCAACGCCGCGACCGGCCTGGGCAACGCCAAGTTCCTCATGGACCTCTACCACCTGTCCATGAACGGCGAGGACCTGTCCGAGGTCATCGAGAAGTACACCGCCAAGACCGGACACGTCCAGATCGCCGACAATCCGGGCCGCGGCGCTCCGGGCACCGGCGACCTGCCGCTCGAAGACCTCCTCGGTCAGCTGAAGAAGGCCGGTTACGACGGCTGGGTCGGCCTGGAGTACAAGGCCGGCGACCAGTCGAGCACCGAGAGCTTCGGCTGGCTGCCCGCCGAGGCCCGCGCCGCGCGCTGACCGAGGCCGACGGCCCGCACCGCGCGCTGACGTACGCACCAAGAGTTTCTAGGAGACACCCTCATGAGCAACCTCCCCAAGATCGCGTGGATCGGCCTCGGCATCATGGGCTCCCCCATGTCCGAGAACCTGATCAAGGCCGGTTACCAGGTCACCGGTTACACCCTGGAGCAGGACAAGCTGGACCGCCTCGCGGCCGCGGGCGGCACCGCCGCCAAGTCGATCGCCGAGGCCGTCAAGGACGCCGACGTGATCGTCACGATGGTGCCCGCGTCCCCGCAGGTCGAGGCCATCGCCTACGGCCCGGACGGCATCCTGGAGAACGCCAAGTCCGGCTCCCTGATCGTGGACATGTCCTCGATCACCCCGCAGACCTCCGTCGACCTGGCCAAGAACGCCAAGGAGAAGGGCATCCGCGTCATCGACGCCCCCGTCTCCGGCGGCGAGGCCGGCGCCATCGAGGCCGTACTGTCGATCATGGTGGGTGGCGAGCAGGCCGACTTCGACGAGGCCAAGCCGCTCCTGGAGGCCCTCGGCAAGACCATCGTCCTGTGCGGCCCGCACGGCTCCGGCCAGACGGTGAAGGCCGCCAACCAGCTGATCGTCGCGGTCAACATCCAGGCCTGCGCCGAGGCCGTGGTCTTCCTGGAGAAGTCGGGCGTGGACCTCACCGCCGCGCTGGACGTCCTCAACGGCGGTCTGGCCGGTTCCACGGTCCTGACCCGCAAGAAGGACAACTTCCTCAACCACGACTTCAAGCCGGGCTTCCGCATCGACCTGCACCACAAGGACATGGGCATCGTCACCGACGCCGCCCGCAACGTCGGCGCCGCGCTGCCGGTCGGCGGCGTCGTCGCCCAGCTGGTGGCCTCGCTGCGCGCCCAGGGCGACGGCGGCCTGGACCACTCCGCGCTGCTGCGCTCGGTCGAGCGGCTGTCCGGCCAGCAGGTCGCCTGACCCGTCCGGGTCCCCTGATCTCCGGGCGGCGCCGGTGCTGACACCTGTCCTGTCGCGCCCAGGCGCCGGCGCCGCCCGGAACACTCATCGAACTTCAACAAACTGTTGACGTCTGGTTCACCTCGAACTTACGCTCCACATCGCGGAAATAGCATTCCGCTCAGCAACCCCCGCACGGAAGGTCACCATGTCGAAGCGCGTGCTTACGACCGAGTCTGGCGCCCCGGTCGCCGACAATCAGAACTCCGCCACCGCCGGCGTCGGTGGCCCGCTCCTGCTCCAGGACCAGCAGCTTCTTGAGAAGCTCGCCCGGTTCAACCGCGAGCGCATCCCGGAGCGCGTGGTGCACGCCCGTGGCTCCGGCGCGTACGGCTACTTCGAGGTGACGGACGACGTCACCGGCTTCACCTCGGCCGACTTCCTGAACACCGTCGGCAAGCGCACCGAGACGTTCCTGCGCTTCTCGACCGTGGCCGACAACCTCGGCGGCGCGGACGCGGTCCGCGACCCGCGCGGCTTCGCCCTGAAGTTCTACACCGAAGAGGGCAACTACGACCTCGTCGGCAACAACACCCCGGTGTTCTTCATCAAGGACCCGATCAAGTTCCCCGACTTCATCCACTCCCAGAAGCGCGACCCGTTCACGGGCAAGCAGGAGGCGGACAACGTCTGGGACTTCTGGGCGCACGCCCCCGAGGCCACCCACCAGATCACCTGGCTGATGGGCGACCGCGGCATCCCCGCCTCGTACCGCCACATGAACGGCTACGGTTCCCACACCTACCAGTGGACCAACGCCCAGGGCGAGGCCTTCTTCGTCAAGTACCACTTCAAGACGAACCAGGGCATCCGCTGTCTGTCCTCGGAGCAGGGCGCCGAGCTGGCGGGTCAGGACCCCAACAGCCACCAGACGGACCTGCTGCAGGCCATCGAGCGCGGCGTGAACCCGTCCTGGACGCTGTACGTCCAGATCATGCCGGCCGCCGAGGCCGCGGACTACCGCTTCAACCCGTTCGACCTCACCAAGGTGTGGCCGCACAGCGACTACCCGCTCCAGCGGGTCGGCCGCCTGGTCCTGGACCGCAACCCGGACAACGTCTTCGCCGAGGTCGAGCAGTCCGCGTTCTCGCCGAACAACTTCGTTCCGGGCATCGGCCCGTCGCCCGACAAGATGCTCCAGGGCCGCCTGTTCGCCTACGCGGACGCGCACCGCTACCGCCTGGGCGTCAACCACACCCAGCTGGCGGTCAACGCCCCCAAGGCGACCCAGGCCGACAACTACGGCCGCGACGGCCTCATGGCGACCAACGCCTACCCGCGCGACCGCAAGAACTACGAGCCCAACTCGTACGACGGTCCGGCCGAGACCGGCCAGGCGCTGTCCGCCCCGCTGGCGGTGAACGGCCACACCGGCACCCACGAGGCGCCGCTGCACACCAAGGACGACCACTTCTTCCAGGCCGGTGAGCTCTACCGCCTGATGTCCGAGGACGAGAAGGGCCGCCTGGTCGCCAACATCGCCGGTGGTCTCTCGCAGGTGTCCCGCGAGGACGTCATCGAGAAGAACCTGGCCCACTTCCGCGCCGCCGACGCCGACTACGGCAAGCGCGTCGAGGAGGCCGTCCGCGCCCTGCGCGACGACTGATCTCCCCAGCTGCGTACGGGGTCTGACGAGAGGTCAGCTCCCGGACGCGAGCCCGTGCCGCGCACCCGGATGAGGGGTGGTGCGCGACACGGGCGGGCACGGGTCCGCGGCGGTGTGCGAGCCAGTGCGGTGGTAAAGGTCCAGCAACGCCCTTCTCGACCTGAGGGAAACGGCGCAGCTGCTCCATCGCATCCGCCGCGGCCCCAGCCGACTTTCCCCCTTCGGGGAACCCCAGACTCCGTCCGGCGGCGCGAATGTCCTGTCGCGCCAGCCTTGCGCCGTCGGACGGTCATCAACTCCCCTCCCCCATACCAGAGCGCCGAGTACGGACGGTCCCGTACTCGGCGCTTTGCCGTGTCGTCACCTTGCTGGTCCACACTCGCCGTATGGGTGAACTCGCTTGGGCTATAGGGGTGATGGCCGCCGTGGGGCTGGGAGCGGCGGTCATGTACTGGCGCGCCCGGCCGTCACCGCCGCGTGCGCGTAGCGGCTCCCGGCGCTCGGGCCGCCACCACGCCGCCGGTACGGCCCTGGGGGGCTCGGCGGCGGGCGGCAGCTGGTGGGCCGGAGGCGCGCAGCGCGGTGACACCAGAAGCGGCGGCTGCGGCGGCGGCACCAGCGGCAACAGCAGCGGCGACGGATGCGGAGGAGGAGGAGGCGGGGGCGGCGGATGCGGCGGATGCGGCTGCGGATGAGCCGCGGCAACCGCCTGCCACCCCTCACCACGGACCGCACACCGCCACCGCCACCGCCACCACCCTGGACGGGCCCGCCCCGGCGTGCACCGGCTCACCGCGGGCCACGGACGGACCACCGCGGGCCGCAGACAGCCCGGCCGCAGGGCGCGTGGCCTGGCCTGCGGCAGGCTGCCGGTGTGGCTCGCTGCCCCCCCTCCCGCCCGCCACGGAGCCGCATAAGCCCCCCCCAGCCCGCCGAGGGCCGTACGCACGGGGGCGGCGCACGCCTCAGGGGCGGTCCACCCCCCTCCGGGTGGACCGCCCCTGCGTGGTGCGGCTGACGCGCGGCGTCAGGCGGTGATCGGGCGGATCGCCGTGGGCGCGTGGCCCGGCTCGGTCGCCAGCTCCTCGAACTCCTTGACGGCGCTGATGTCCGCCGTCGGGCTCATCGCGATGTTGGTGACGCGCTCCAGGATCGCCTCGACGACGACCGGCACCCGGTACTCCTGCGCCAGCTTCTTGGCCTCCTCGAAGGCGGGCAGCAGCTGGTCGGGCTCGGTGACGCGGATCGCCTTGCAGCCCAGGCCCTCGGCGACCTTGACGTGGTCGACGCCGTACACGCCCAGCTCCGGCGAGTTCTGGTTCTCGAACTCCAGGTTGACCTGGAAGTTGATGTCCAGACCGATCTGCGCCTGGCGGATCAGCCCGAGATAGGCGTTGTTGACCAGGACGTGCACGTACGGGATGCGGTGCTGCGCGCCGACCGCCAGCTCCTCGATCATGAACTGGAAGTCATAGTCGCCGGACAGCGCGACGACCGGGGACTCCGGGTCGGCCTTGGCGACGCCGAGCGCGGCCGGGATGGTCCAGCCGAGCGGTCCGGCCTGGCCGCAGTTGATCCAGTGCCGCGGCTTGTAGACGTGCAGCATCTGCGCGCCCGCGATCTGCGAGAGGCCGATCGTGGTGACGTAGCGCGTCTCGGGGCCGAAGGCCTTGTTCATCTCCTCGTAGACGCGCTGCGGCTTCATCGGCACGTTGTCGAAGTGCGTACGGCGCTGGAGGCTGCCCTTGCGCTCCAGGTGCGAGGCGATCCACTCGCTGCGGTCGGGCAGCTTGCCCGCGGCCTTCAGCTCCTTGGCGACCTCGACGAACAGCTCCAGGGCGTCCTTGGCGTCGGAGGCGATGCCGTAGTCCGGGGCGAAGATCTTGCCGATCTGGGTCGGCTCGATGTCGACGTGGACGAACTTGCGGCCCTCGCGGTACACGTCCAGCTTGTAGCCGGTGTGGCGGTTGGCCCAGCGGTTGCCGATGCCCAGGACGAAGTCCGACTCCAGGAACGTCGCGTTGCCGTAGCGGTGACCGGTCTGCTGGCCGACCATGCCCGCGTTCAGCTCGTGGTCGTCGGGGATGGCGCCCCAGCCCATCAGCGTGGGAACGACAGGCGTGCCGGTGAGCTCGGCGAACTCGACCAGCAGGTCGCTCGCGTCGGCGTTGATGATGCCGCCGCCGGCCACGATCAGCGGGCGCTCGGACTCCAGCAGGAAGGAGAGCGCCTTCTCGATCTGGGCGCGGGTCGCGGACGGCTTGTAGACCGGCAGCGGCTCGTACGTCTCCGGGTCGAAGTCGATCTCGGCCAGCTGGACGTCGATCGGCAGGTCGATCAGGACCGGACCCGGACGGCCGG
The DNA here is from genome assembly GCF_054788135.1 of Streptomyces sp. O3. NCBI lineage: Bacteria > Bacillati > Actinomycetota > Actinomycetes > Kitasatosporales > Streptomycetaceae > Streptomyces > Streptomyces sp. O3. The sequence goes on along the minus strand of NZ_JBTVYK010000016.1, from coordinate 37,798 downwards.
AGCGCATCAGGTGGAAGGCCTGCTGGAAGACGCCGGGAACCTGCGCGGCCTCCAGGACGGTGACCGCCATCTTCGAGACCGGCTTGGCGATCGAGGCGATGTCGACGGCCTGGAAGTCCTCCTTGGTCAGGAGGTGGCTGGGCGCCTGCCCGGTGATGCACAGGATCGGGATCGAGTCACCGGTGGCGGAGTAGAGCCCGGTGATCATGTCGGTGCCCGCGGGGCCCGAGGTACCGATGCAGACGCCGATGTTGCCGGGGTGGGTGCGGGTGTAGCCCTCGGCCATGTGCGAGGCGCCCTCGACGTGCCGCGCGAGGGTGTGGTCGATCCCGCCGACCTGCTGAAGGGCCTTGTAGAAGGGGTTGATCGCGGCGCCCGGCACACCGAACGCGTTCGTCACGCCTTCGCGCTTGAGGATCTCCACTGCCGCCGCTGCGACTGTCATTCGAGGCATCGAGTACTCCTGCGTTCGACCTGTCAGGCACTCTCGCGTATTCGTAACTTTCACGATGCGAAAGTATTGTTCTGCAATACGGAAGCAATGTATGGGGAGGTCAGGGGAAGCGTCAAGACCCGCAGACATCGGGAACCCCCGCCCGGATGCGGGCGGATGGCCGAAAGCGCGAACGGATGGCCGGAAGTCACTCGCCAGGGGTTCACTCCTGGCGCACGATGGGCACACAGAACGCATCCGGGGGACGAACGGAACAACGGAACAGACGTCTAGAGCGAGAGGCCGTCATGGGCGAGAGCGTGCCGGTGCACTGCCCGGCCTGCCGTCGGGAGCACTACTACGCGCCCCCGTCCTTTCCCTGTAGCTGCGGCGCCCCGGTCGCCCCGCCGGTACGGCGCGGCGTGTCACCGGTGCCGATCACGCACCGCACCTGGGCGGACGACTGGGTGACGGTGCGCTGTCCGGCCTGCGGGCGCCACGACCAATGGCCGCAGCCGGAGCTGGGGTGCGACTGCGGAGCGGTGCTGCGCATCCCCGTACGGTCGTCGAGCGCCGACGCCGGGAGCGCCCCGGCGGCACCGGACCCCGGACCGCCCGCCCACATCCCGCTGCCGCGCACCCAGCCCGCGCCGCGCCCTGCGTTCCACCCGATGGCGATCCGCACCGCGCGGGACGCCGTGACCGCCGCCGCGCGCTATCTGAAGTGGCTGGGCTACGGCGACGTACGCGGCGCCGAGCCGCGCGCGCCGTCCGGGATCGGCCTCGGCGCGACCGGTCTGGTGGCCCAGGTCGAGCCGTCCACGCATCCGACGACCCTGCGCGACGTGGAGTGCTTGTGGCTGACCGGCCTCAGCGCGGACGCCATCGGCGTCTACTTCGCGCTGGCCGGATACACGGACGACGCCCGCACCCGCGCCGACGCGCTCGGCATGCCCCTGTTCGTCCTCGACCTCACGGGCACCCCGCAGCCGGTGAACAGCCCGGCGGACGAACTGTTCAGCACGGGGGCGCGCGGCGACTGAGAGCGCGGGGGGCCTCGCCGCGCGTCGGCTGGGCCACCGGCCCCCGCCCGCCGAGACTGACGCCATGAGCGACGACACCACCGCCCAGGCGAGCGAGCGGGTCAGGGACCGGGCGGCCGACCTCAAGGGCGGCCCCGGCCACCTGGTCCTGGCCGCCCTCGTCTTCGCCGTGCCCGTACTCAAGCTCACCTGGACGCTCGGCGGCGGTTCCGCCGCACGCGAGGCGCTGCTCTCGATGGAGCCGCACAACTGGCCGGACGTCGTGATCGGCATGCTGCTCTACGAGCCGTCGCTCGCCGCGCTCGCGGCGGTCGTCGTCTCGCACGCCTCGTACGCGTACTTCGCCGCCCGCGGCGGCGCCGAGCTGCACACCGCCGCCCCGCTGGCGCTCCTGGCGGCGCAGGCCGCCGTCCTCCCGATCACCCTCGGCCTGGTGGTCGGCGCGTTCCACGGCCTGTGGTGGGGGCTCGCGACGGCCGCCGTCGCGCAGGCGCTCCGCCTCGGACTGATCGCCGAGTACCGTACGGGCCGCCGCCGGGCCACCGGCGGCGGACGCCGCACCCACACCGCGCCCACCGGCTGGCGGCAGCGCGCGGCGGACGCGTCCCACTGGGCTGCGCTGACGCTGGCCGTGCTGGTCCTGCCGCTGCTCGCGGCCGTGTCCGCGCTGGACGGGCGGTCCTGGACCACCGTCCTGGAGTGCGACGTCGACACCGGTCACGGAACGGAACGGAGCAGGCTGGTGGAGCTCAACCGCAAGGGCAGCGGCGTGGTCGGCTGGGACATCGCGGGCGGCGAGGTGGTCAACGGCCTCAACTGCGCCGTCTCACATGACGAAGTGGTCCGCTCGCCGTGGTGGCGCGACGCATAATCGCACCATGAGCGTGAGGATGCGCATCCGTCCGGCCACCGCCGCCGAACTCCCCCTGCTGCAAGGCATCGAACGCGCCGCGGGCACGCCCTTCCGCGACGTCGGCATGGCGGACGTCGCCGACGACGACCCGCCCGAACTCGCCCTGCTGGACGTGTTCCGCCGGGCGGGCCGCGCCTGGGTGGCCGTCGACCGGTCCGCCGAACCCGGCGTCCCGTTGGCGTATCTGATCGCCGAACCCGTCGACGGCGCGCTGCACATCGAACAGGTCTCGGTGCACCCGGACGCCGCGCGCCGCGGCGTCGGCCGCGCCCTCATCGCGTACGCCGCCGAGCGCGCCCGCGCCGAGGGGCTGACGGCGCTCACCCTGACGACGTTCGCCGACGTGCCGTGGAACGCCCCGTACTACGCACGGCTCGGCTTCCGCACCGTGGACGAGGCCGAGCTCACCACGGGGCTCCGGAAGATACGCGCCCAGGAGGCGGAGCACGGTCTGGACCGCTGGCCACGCGTCTGCATGCGCAAACCGCTCCCGTGACGAGCGGCCGTCAGTCGAACCGGCGGGCGAACTGGCGACCGGTACGCCTCGCGGGATACTGGACCGGTGAGTGATTCGTCCATCAAACCGCATCTGCGGTGTGTGCACAGCAGCGGTTCCGCACTCGACCACGCGGTCGCGGAGCGGGCGCGGGAGCGCGCGGCGGGGGTCTCCGACATCGCGCCGAGCCCGGTCGGGCCGCCGGTGCACGTGCTGGTGGTGCACACCGGGCGGTCGGCGGATCTGCGCTGGTCGGCGGACGGCACCGCGCGCCGGGAGCGGTTCCACCCCGGAGAGGCCCTGGTCAACCCCGCCGGGTGGGCGTCGCGGCCGCGCTGGCAGGACGACGTGGAACTGCTGCTGCTCGGCATCGACCCGGTGTGGCTGGAGAAGCTGGCGGCGGAGAGCGGGGCCACCGGCCGGTTCGAGCTGGTCCCGCGGTTCCACTTCACCGACCCGCTGCTGACGATGCTGCTGGAGCGGCTGACGGCCGAGTACGCCGGTCCGGGGCCCGCGGACGGGCTGTACGCGCAGTCGCTGGTGCAGGCCGCGGCGGCGGTGGTGCTGCGGGTCGCGGGCGAAGGCGGCGCCGTGATGCGTACGGGTACGGGCGGGCTCGCGCCGCGTCGGCTGGCCGAAGTGGTGGACTTCATCCACGCGAACCTGTCGCGGCGGGTCACGCTGGCGGAGCTGGCCGCGGTCGCCGGGGTCAGCGAGTCCCACTTCACGCGGGTGTTCAAGGTGTCGACCGGGCAGTCGCCGCACCGGTATGTGACACGGCGGCGGCTGGAGCACGCCCGGCGTGAGCTGATACGCACCAGCAGGCCGATCGCGGACATCGCGACGGAGGCCGGGTTCGCCGACCAGAGCCATCTGACCCGGACGATGCGGCGCTTCGACGGGTCCACACCGCAGGCGCTCCGGGACAACGGCGGCCGCTGACGCCCTGCGGGGGAAATCATGAGCGGTTCGTTCCACCGGTGAGCGTTTCGTTCAAGATCGGTACCGCGTGCCTCGGGGAGGCTGATGACCACGGCACCGCCCCCGGCATACGCCACGGGCGTGCCGCCCAGGACCCGCACAGCGCAGGAGGGCCGTCATGGTCAACACCCCGGACAAGACGCTCAACGGCAAGGTCGCCTTCGTCGGCGGCGCGTCCCGCAACCTCGGCGGACTGCTCAGCACCACGCTCGGCGCGGAGGGCGCGCGAGTCGCGGTGCACTACAACAGCGACTCCTCACGGGCCAAGGCCCAGGACGTGGTCGACCAGATCAACGCCGGGCCCGGCGAGGCGTTCGCGATCCAGGCCGATCTCACCCGAGTGGCCGAGGTGGAACGGGTCTTCGACGAGGTCGTGAACCGCTTCGGCAGGCTCGACTACAGCGTCAACACCGCCGGAATGGTGCTCAAGAAGCCGCTCACCGAGATCACGGAGGAGGAGTACGACCAGATGTTCGCGGTCAACTCCAAGGCCGCGTTCTTCGTGATGCGCGAGGCCGCGCGCCGCATGGAGGACGGCGGTAAGATCGTCACGATCCTCACCTCCCTGCTGGCCGCGTACACCGGCCTGTACTCCTCATACGCGGGCAGCAAGGCGCCGGTCGAGCACTTCACCCGAGCCCTGTCCAAGGAACTCTTCGGCCGGAACATCTCGGTCAACAACATCGCACCCGGACCGATGGACACCCCGTTCTTCTACCCGGCCGAGGACGACGACTCCGTCGCGTACCACAAGTCCTCGGCGATGAACGGCGACCTGACGAAGATCGAGGACATCGTCCCCTGGATCCGTCATCTGCTCACCGACGGCTGGTGGGCCAACGGCCAGACGATCTTCCTGAACGGCGGGTACACCACCCGCTGACCCCCCACCCCCTGGAGGAACCCCCGTGACCGCCCAGCTCACCGACCCCGTAGTGGCCGCGTTCGTCTCCGCCGTCAACGCCGGTGACCGCGCCGCCTTCCAGGCCGTGCTCACCGAGGACGCCACCATGTCCGACGACGGCGCCGACCGCGACCTGGCCGCCTGGGCCGACAAGGAGATCTTCTCCTCGGACGGCCGCATGGACGTCGAGTCCGTCGCCCCGGACGGCCGCTCGCTGACCGCGACGTACACCAACTCCACCTGGGGCAGCATGCGCACCCGGTGGGCGTTCACCGTCACCGACGGCAAGATCAGCCGCTTCGAGACCGGCCAGGCTTAGCCAACCGGTCAGGAGCCCGTGCCGGTCCTGGTCGCGGCCAGGACCGGCACGGGCTCCGATGTACGAGCACGCGGCACGGAGAGCAGGCGGGGACGGCCGGGGGCGCCGGTCTCGATGTCGGCGATCAGCTGGCGCAGCGCCGCCGCACCCGACGCCGCCACCGCGTTCTCCTCCCGCACGGCCGTGTCCAGGGCGGCGAGCGCCCGGTGCGCGCGGTGCCAGGCGCGGCCGCTGCGGCCGTGTCGGTGGTCCACGTACGCGCGGGCGTACCGGGCGACGACGCGCGCCCAGGAGTCGCCCCGGATGCCGGGCTGGGCCAGCGCGCGCCGTGCGCTGGACATGGCGGCGCCGGGGTCGAACGCGCTCTGGGCCAGGGCCAGGGCCGCCAGGCTCACGGCGGGTGTGGGGCCGCCCGGCGCCAGGGCCGGGATGATCTCGGCGGCCTGCTGGAAGTGCGCGGCGGCGGACCGGTCGTCGCCGCGATGCAGCGCGAGTACGCCCTGAACGTGCGCGATCCGGCCGATCGTCGCGTCGTCACCGGCCAGGACGGCGACCGGCCAGGCCCGCCCGAGCAGCGCCTGCGCCTCGCCCGGATCGCTGTCGGCGGTCAGCCAGGCTGCCAGCCACAGGCCGCGCGCGGCGATCGCGCTGTCCGGCGGGCACTGCGGCAGCAACGCGAGCAGATGTCCGCGCCCTTCCTCCGCGCGCTCGTGCACGGCCCACCAGAACCACAGGTTGACGACCGCGTCGAGGGCCGCGACCGCCTGCCCCGCGTGGGAGCGCGCATACCGCAACATCGCCCTGAGGTCGGCCTGTTCATCCCGTACGAGCCGTACGGCCTGGGGCTGGCTGCCGGTGCTCCACAGGCTCTCCGCGACCGCGGCCACCCGCTGGCAGTGCGCCGTGTGCCGTTCCGCGGCGATCGTGAACTCCCCCGCACCGCCCAGCCGTTCCGCGCCGAACTCCCGCGCGGCGCGGGTCATCCGGTACCGGGGACGGCGCAGCCCACCGGGGTCGGACACCGGCTCCAGCACTCCGATCCCGGCCAACTGGGCCAGACAGGAGGCCACTTGGTGGGGCTCGACCCCGCCGCCCGCACACACGAAGACGGCCGTCTGTTCCGCGAAGGGCCCGGCGAAGACGCTCGCCCGACCCCACACGGCACGTACCGACCGCTCGCAGAGCGCGTAGTCGGCGCCGACGGCGGCCCGCAGCGAGCGGTGCCGCCGCACGGCCGGGTGCGGGCTGCTCAGCCAGCACTGCCGGCGCTCCACCAGTTCCGCGAGGTCGCGGACGGAGTGCCGGGTCAGCTGTGCCGCGGCCAGTTCGACCGCGAGCGGCACCCCCTCCAGGGTCCGACAGACGGCCGCCGCGTCACGCAGCGCGGACGCGTCGGCCCGGAAGTCCGCCAGGGCGGCGCGCGCCCGGTCGAGGAACAACTCGACCGCAGGCTCCGTACGCAGCGGCGCCAGCCGCAGCACCCGCTCGACACCCAGACCGAGGGCGCGCCGCGCGGTCACCAGCACCCGCAGGTCCGGTACATCCATCAGCAGGCGCTGCACCAGCCCCACACACTCAGCATGCACTGGATCAACGTCATCAAGGAACAACAGAACGCGCCCACCGGTCAGCCACCGGGCCAGGACACGGACATCAGCCCCGCCGAAAGCCGCCCGCTCACCGGCCAGCGCACGGCCGACCGCCCCGACGAGCGCACCGCCCTCGGCGTCCCACCGCACCCGCACAACCCGCGGCAGCGGCCCGTCCGACGCACCACACAACAGCCTGCCCACTTCGGCGGCGAGGCGACTCTTGCCCACTCCCGCGCCGCCGACCACCGTCACCAGGCGGTTCTCGGCCAGGAGTCGCGCCAGCTCCCCCGACTCCTGCTCACGGCCGAGCAGGGGTGCGCCGACTGTCTTCCACACTGGTGAACTCCTCCACATAGGTCGCCGCGGCATCGACGTATGGCATCGCGCCCGAGGTCGGCCTTCCGGGTGCAGAACCGTCACTGCAACGACGCCACGGCTACCCCAACGCGACACTCACACCAGGAGTGGCGTAGCCGAGCACCCGATCACACGACGCGGGGTACACCCGAACACCCATCCAATAAACAAGTGACACACGACCCCTCAATTGACGCCCCGCTCCAGCCCCGACCAGTACGGCTCCCGCAGCTTGAACTTCTGGACCTTTCCGGTCGCCGTACGCGGGATCACCTCGCGGAACTCCACGGTCGTCGGGGCCTTGTAGCCCGCCATCCGCTCCTTGCAGTGGGCGATGATGTCCGATTCGCGCGCCGTCGCACCCTCCGCGAGTACCACCAGCGCTTTGATCGTCTCACCCCACTTCTCGTGCGGGACTCCGATCACCGCGACCTCGGCGACCGCCGGGTGGCTGAAGATCGTGTCCTCCACCTCGATCGACGACACGTTCTCCCCACCCGTGATGATCACATCTTTCTTCCGGTCAGAGACCGTCAAATGCCCGTCATCAGGATCGACCCAGCCGCCATCACCCGTGTGGAACCACCCGCCCTCCAGCGCCGTCGCGGTCTCCTCCTCCTTGTCCCAGTACCCGTCGAGCACGACATTCGACCGGGCCAGCACCTCACCCCCATCCGCCACCCGCAGCCGCACACCGAGCGCGGGCAGCCCGGCGCGGGACAGCTTGCGCGCCCGCTCATCGGCGGGCAGCGCCACGTCGTCCGGCCGGGTCCGGTTGAACGTGAGCAGCGGCGAGGTCTCGGTCAGCCCGTAGATCTGGGTGAACTCCCAGCCCAGCTCCTCGCCCACGCGCTGGATCGTCTTCGTCGGCGGCGGCGCGCCCGCGCACACGATCCGCACCCGGTCGCGGCCGGGGATCTCGCCGTCCCAGCCCGCCGCCGCGTCCAGCACCGCGTTCCACACCGCGGGCGCGCCGCACATCAGGGTGACGCCGTGCGCGTCGACCCGGCGCAGGATCTCGGCGCCGTCGACCTTGCGCAGCACGACCTGCTTGACGCCCAGACCGGCCATCACATACGGCATGCCCCAGCCGTTGCAGTGGAACATCGGCAGCGTGTGCAGATAGACATCGCGCTCCCACACCCGTGTATGCAGCCCGAACGTCAGCCCGTTGACCCAGATGTTGCGGTGGGTCAGCTGGACGCCCTTGGGCCGGGCCGTGGTCCCCGAGGTGTAGTTGATCGTCGCGGTGGCGTCCTCGTCCGGGCGGGACCACGGGCGCGGCTCGACGCCGAACCGCATCAGTTCGCCCTCGCTCTGCTCGCCGAGCACGAATCGGTGCCGCGCCTTGATCCCCGACAGCGCGTCGGCCAACTCCGGGTCGACGAGCAGCACCGAGGCCCCGCTCTGCCGCACCACGTACTCGATCTCATCGGGCTTGAGCCGGAAGTTGACCGGCACACAGACCCGCCCGCTCATCGGCACGGCGAACAACAGCTCAAGCAGCCGCGCCGAGTTGTGGCTCACCACCGCCACCCGCTCGCCCTCCCCCACTCCCAGCGCGTCGAACCCCGCCTGCCAGGCCCGGACGCGCTCACCGAGCCGCCCGTACGTCAGATCCGGTACGGGCGGCCCCGGCTGGTCCGGCTCGTCGATCACACCGGGACTGCTGGCGAACCCCAGCTCCGCCCGGTCGAGGAAGTCCGTGACAGTCATCGGAACCCGCATCCGCTCTCTCCTGTTCACCAAGACGTCAACAGAGTCCCCCTACCCACGGCCAAGCGACGCGGCACGCACCGCACCAAACCGGATGTCATACGACGCCCCCCGCCCCAGCGGCCCCTCCATCAGCGCCTCAGCCTCACCAACCACCTCATCCCGCTGCGCCCGCGTCAACTTCCCAAAAACCTCGACAGTGCAAGCACCCTCCGCCAGCCGCCAGACGCCCGCCACGAACCCGTCGACCATGAGGACGCTGTACCCCGTGTTCCCCGCCCAGGTGCGCCCCTTGTACTCCGGGGGCACCACGCGGCTCCGGTCGGCGTGCGAGAGCAGCAGGTTGTCGTACTCGGGCAGGAAGCGCGGCGGGGCCGGGGTGTCCGGGTCGGGGCGCGGGGCGTCGGGCAGGTCGAAGAGTTCGACGCCGTTCTCGTCCCGGAAGGTCCGCAGGCCGGGGCGCAGCCGCTCGAAGACCTCGCGCAACCGGGTGAGCCCGGCCCAGGTCTGCATGTCCTTGACGGACGCGGGCCCGAACGCGGCGAGATACCGCAGCACGGTCTCATCCATCACAGGGGCCGAAGCCACCTCACCCGCACGGCCCAGCCAGTGATCCAGCGTGGTGAGCGCGACCTGCCCGCTGCGCCGCCACAGCCCGCGCGGGGTGACCTGGACGAGCGGCAGCAGACAGCGGGCCGCGACGCCGAGCGCCTGCGGGTCGGCCTCCGGCCAGTGGGGCGTCAGCACGTCGCGCAACTGCTTCATGGTGCGCGGCTCGTCCTCGACGGCGTCCCGAGCGAGCGCGGCCAGGCGGTCCAGGTCGACGCCGACGAGCCCCTTGCGGAAGCCGTTCAACTCACGGTTCCGCGCGGCCTGTGTGAGCGGCCGCAGCGTCAACGCGTCGGCGGCGGAGTGCAGATGGATGGTGGAGCGCATGGTGACGATACGGACCAGCTCACGCGCTTCGACGAGCCCGGAGAGCGCCTCGGGGTCGAAATCCGCGAGGCGCGCGGCGAGCGCGTAATAGGGCGGCTTGACGTTCTGCGCCTGGAGTCCGAGCAGGTGCTCGGTCGCCGCCGTCGGGGTGACCCCCGTGGCCCGGTGCAGCAGCAGCTGGCGTTCGAGGGTGGCGCGGTTCAGGGCGCGAGTACCGAGTATGGGCTGGGTCGCTGTCATGCCCGCACGCTAGCGTCCTATGCGGACAGATCCTGTCCGCATAGGGTGTCCCCCTCCGGGGGAGGGGGTCGCCCTGCGGGCCAAGCGAGACCGGTCACCGGGGTCGGTGGGTTGTGCCCACCCGTTCCGCCCTTGCGGAACGTATGCCCACAACGGGTAGACGCTCACCGGCGTGAGGGGGTGGGGTGGGGGGTGCGAGCGGAGCGGGGACTGTGACCTGGGCAGCACGCGGTTCGGAGCTTCCGGGTGACCAGTCGCCGTGAGCACGTACCCCCCCCCCCCCCCCCGCCCCACAACGCACAGAACGCACGCACCGCGGTGCTGAACATCGGCACAGGCGCGGCCCCGTAGCCCCGGACCGGCCAACCGGCCAACCGGCCAACCGACGAAACCAGCCCCCTGCACATCACCAAAGCGATGAGCAGGGGGCTCGAAGCGGCCCAGGCCTGGCCAGACGACCGGGAGCGTCAGTGCGCTCCGCCGAAGGCGAGGTAGAAGACGAACACCACGGACAGGACCCACATCAGAATGCTGGGCTCCCGCCACTTGCCCTGCGCGCCCTTGATGGCGCAGTAGGCGATGACGCCCGCCGCCACACCGGTGGTGATGGTGTAGGTGAAGGGCATCAGGACGACGGTCAGGAAGACCGGGACGGCGATGGAGTAGTCGCTCCAGTCGACGTGCCGGGCGTTCTGCAGCATCATCGCGCCGATGCAGACCAGAGCCGCGGCGGCGACCTCGCCGGGCACCAGCTGGGTGACCGGTGTGAAGAACAGACAGGCGGCGAAGAACAGGCCGGTGACGGTGGCGGAGAGACCGGTTCGGGCGCCCTCTCCCACGCCCGTGGCCGACTCGATGAACACCGTCTGGCCGGACGCGCCGGACGCGCCGCCGATCGCGCCGCCCGCGCCGTCGATGAACAGGGCCTTGTTGAGGCCGGGCATCTTGCCCTTCGCGTCGGTGAGCTTGGCCTCGCTGCCGACCGCGATGATGGTGGCCATCGCGTCGAAGAACCCGGCGAGCACCAGAGTGAAGATGATCATTCCGACGCTGACGGTGAACAGCTGCGCGAGGCCCGGCATCTCGACCTGGCCGAAGAGGCCGAAGTCAGGGCTGGAGACCACGCCGTCGAGTTCGGGGGCGCCGCCGCCCCAGGTCTTCTCGTCGATCCAGCCCGCCGCGTTGGCGATCACCGCGAGTACGGTGCCGATGACGATGCCGAGCAGGATCGCGCCGGGCACCTTGCGGGCCTGGAGCATGAAGATCAGCAGCAGGGTGACCGAGAAAAGCAGGACCGGCCCGCCGGTGAGGGCGCCGTCGACGCCGAGGGTGACCGGGCCACCGCCCTCGCTGCCGCCGACGAACCCGGCCTTGACGAAGCCGATCATCGCGATGAACAGGCCGATGCCCATGGTGATGGCGTGCTTCAGCGCCGCGGGGATCGCGTTCATGATCATCTCGCGGACGCCGGTGACCACCAGGAGCATGATCACCACGCCGTAGATGACGCACATGCCCATGGCCTGCGGCCAGGTCATCTCGGGCGCCACCTGGGTGGCCAGGACGCCCGAGACGCTCAGCCCCGCGGCCAGCGCCAGCGGGACCTTGCCGATGACGCCCATCGCCAGGGTGGTGACCGCCGCCGCGAGTGCGGTGGCGGTGATGAGTGCGGGCTGGCTGAGCGTGAGCCCGTCCGCGTCCTCGCCGCCGAGGATCAGCGGGTTCAGCAGGAGGATGTACGCCATCGCCATAAAGGTGGTGATGCCGCCGCGCACCTCCCGGCCGACAGTGGAGCCGCGCTTGGTTATGTGGAAGTACCGGTCGAGCCAAGACCTGCCGGCCGGGACGCGGGTGCCGTCACCCGCGTCTTCGGCGACCTGTGCGGTCTTGGGCTCCAGTGACGACTGGGTCATGGTGCCTTCTCCCAAGGTTCAAAGGGGCATCCGCATGAAAATGTACCGATCTGTTCCGATACGGGCTGCGGAGTTTGGGATGGTTGACTGGCTGCACGACCCGGGGGACGGCCCGAGGCGAACGGTCAGGCGGCGGGCCGACGGGGAACGGCGACGCTGGCGGCGCCGCCCGAAGGCCCGTACCCGAGGGTGTTGCGTGCCGGTGGGACGCTCGGGGCGCACCGGCGGCTTGCCGGGTTCGGCTGGCTGTGGAGTTCGACTGGCTGTGGTTCGGCTGGTTTTGTTCATGCGCTGTTCACGCGGATTGGCGTAAGTACACCCGCCCGCCGGGGGCCGTGGTCAGTCACCGAAACCATGAAGGAGTTGGCTGGCCGCACCGGTCGTCTTGTAGATTCGTATGAAAGGCGGCCCTCAGGAACCCGACGTTCCGCTCCGGATCCGTCCACTACGGACCCTCGGGGAGACCGCTCCCCCTGACTGACGACCTCTGACAACGACCTCTGACAACGACCTCTGACAACGACAAGATCAAGACAGATCGGCGGCGACACCATGCGGCTGCGCGCACTGCTGGAAACCGACGCGCTGGGGCTGCGGCTGCTCGGCGGCGACGACGAGCTCGACCGGACCGTACGCGGCGTGATGACCACGGATCTGAGGGACCCCAGCCGTTACCTGTCCGGCGGCGAGCTGGTCCTGACCGGTCTCGCCTGGCGGCGGGACGCGGCGGACTCGGAGCCGTTCGTCCGCATCCTGGCGTCGGCCGGGGTGGCGGCGCTCGCGGCCGGTGAGGCGGAGCTCAGCAACGTGCCCGACGACCTGGTGGACGCCTGCGCACGGCACCGACTGCCGCTGTTCGCCGTGAACGAGCGGGTGGCCTTCGCCACGATCACCGAGCACGTCGTACGGCAGGTCTCCGGCGAGCGCGCCGGAGACCTGGCGGCCGTGGTCGAGCGGCACCGCCGGATGATGACGTCCGGGCCCGCGGGCGGCGGGCCCGACGTGGTGCTCGACCTGCTCGGCACCGACCTGGACCTGCGTGCCTGGGTGCTGTCCACCACAGGGCGGCCGATCGCGGGCTCCGGTTCGGCGTCGGCGCCACTGCCCGCCGACGTGTGCGCCACGCTCGCCGCGGAGCACCTGGGCGCGGTCCGCACCGGACGCCGGGGGCCGCACCGGGCCAGCGCCAAGGGAGTGACGTACTCGCTGTTCCCGATCCGCACCAGCGGCCGGGGGGCCGGGGCCGCCTCGCGGGACGTCCGCGAGACCGTGCTGTCGGACTGGCTGCTCGCCGTCGAGGCGGACGCCGGGGACTGGCCCGAGGAGCGGCTCGACCTGTTGCAGGGCGTCACCCAGCTGATCGCGGTCGAACGCGACCGCCGGGACGCGGCCAGGACCGTGCGACGGCGGCTCGCGCAGGAGGTCCTGGAGCTGGTGCAGACCGGCGCCGCGCCCGCCGAGATCGCCGCCCGGCTGCGGGTCGCGGCCCCGGTGCTGCTGCCGGGCCTCGGCGCGGCCCCGCACTGGCAGGTCGTGGTGGCCCGCGTCGAGTGGGACGGCGGCGACGTCGAGGGCGGCCCGGTCGCCCAGTCACTGCTTGAGGAGATCCTCGTCGACCCGCTCGCCGCCGGGCCCGAGCCGTCGGACCGGATCGCCGTCGCGCACGCGGGCGACGAGGCGATCGCCCTGGTGCCGCTGCCCGCGGCCACCGCCGAACACGACGGCTCCGAGTCCGGGCTGCTGGCCGACACCCTGCTGGAGACCGTGCGCGCGCCGCTCACCGCCGGACTCGCCGACGACGGGCGGCTCACCCTCGGCGTCAGCGCCACCGTGCACTCCGCCGAGGCGCTGCGCGGCGCTCTGGAGGAGGCCCGGCACGCCCGCCGGGTCGCCGCGGCCCGGCCGGGCCGGGTGTGCGCCGCGGGCCACCAGGAGCTGGCCTCGCACGTCCTGCTGCTGCCGTTCGTGCCGGACGACGTACGCCGAGCCTTCACCGCCCGGCTGCTCGACCCGCTGCGCGACTACGACCAGCGCCACCGGGCCGAGCTGATCCCCACGCTTGAGGCGTTCCTGGACTGCGACGGGTCCTGGACCCGGTGCGCGGCGCGACTGCACCTGCATGTGAACACGCTGCGCTACCGGGTGGGGCGGATCGAGCAGCTCACCGGTCGCGACCTGTCGCGCCTGGAGGACAAGCTGGACTTCTTCCTGGCGCTGCGCATGAGCTGACGTCCGCGGCGGGCCGGTCCCGGCCCGGCCCGAGACGGTCCTAGATCGTGAAAACTTTCACCCACCCCCTTGGCGGCCCGCGCCAATCCGTGCTGAGATGCGGGCCACAGCTCAATGACGCGCTCCCAGGGGAGGGACTGTGGCGGATACCGCCCTGTCTGGTTCTGTGTCAGCTGCTTCGTCTTCCAAGGCGACCGCACTCCGGACGGCGGTGTGGCGACTGCGGTCGCGCGGCTGCTGGACCGACGCGGCCGCGCTCCTCGAGGACGGCCGCAGTCCCGGCACCGCACTGCGGCGGGCCTCGCTCCTGGTCGAGCGCTGCCTGTTCACCGAGCGGGGCTGGAGCGAGGCCGAGGATGCTCTGCGCGCCGCCGAGGCGCTGGCCCAGAGCGACGACGAGCGGGGGGCCGCGGCCTGCGAACGCGGACAACTCGCCTACGCCTCAACGGTGTTAGCGGTACGCGACCGGGCCGACGAGGCACGGTCCGCGCTGGGCCGCGCGGCGGCGCTGCTGTCGCCGCACGCGGCAGGGCGCGCGCTGCTCGACTTCCGGCGCGGTCTGGTGGCCGAGCACCTCTCGGACTCGCCGCAGTCCGCGCTCGCCGCGTACCGGCGCGCCCACGCGGGCGCCACGGCCGGTGACGATCCGCTGCTGCTCTCCTTCACCTGGCGGCATCTCGCCGGACTCGCCCTGCGGGACGGGGAGTTGGCCGAGGCGCGGCACGGTTTCGCCGAGTCGCTCCGGCTCCGCGAGGAACTGGGATATCTGGTGGGCACGGCGCCCGCGCTGGTCGCGCTGGCGGAGGCGGAGAGCGGGGCGGACGCGGCGCGGCTGCGCGCGGAGGCGGGGCGGCTGTTCCGGCTGCTGGGCGGGGTGCCGACCTGGCTGGCGTCACAGCTCTCGCCGTCCTCGACGGCGGTCACATCGACGGGCTCAGCGTGAATCCGTGACGCGCGAGCAGCGCACGGCGAAAGGCACGGCCGGTCGCCCCGCGCCTGCGACTGCTCCACTCGGGTCCTCCTTCCGGCCCCTCGCGCGGTCTGGCGCGCGTGGCCGGGGTCCGGGCAGCACCATAGGCATGAGGGGCCGCGGTTCACACATCCCACCCATCGGGTAAGGTAAGGCTAACCTGCTTACGATCGCGATTCGGTGGTCCCCGCATGTCTGTTCCCACGCTGCTCCCCGGCGCACCGCACACCGCCCCGACAGCTCCGTCGGGGCCGTCGGTCGTCGCGGAGGCGTACGCACGCCTGGCCGAGGTCTTCCCCAGCTTGCGGATTCAGGAACTGCACGTGCACGAGTCCGCCCCGCAAGGCGGCGGCTGGGTCGCCGCCGCCCAGCTCGCGGAGGGCGGCACCGCCCTCGACGCCTTCCTGGCCTGGGACAACGCACAGGTCCTGCGCGACTACGGCCAGCAGGCCAGGCCGGACGTCATCGCCAGCTTCGGGCTGCACCGCTACGCCTGGCCCGCGTGCCTGCTGTTCACGGTCCCGTGGTTCACCCACCGCAGGGTCCCGCGCATCCCCGTCGGCAACGTCGCCTTCCAGCGCGCCCTGGGCCGGATGGCGCTCCGGGTCGAGGACTTCGCCTGTCTGCCGGACGACCCGGCCGCCTCGCTGCCGGGCGCGCGGGTCGTGCCCGACGAGGAGGCGCTGCGCGCGGAGCTGCGCCAGGCGGTGGCCGAGCACCTGGAACCGGTCCTGGTCGGCTTCGGACCCCGGATGCGGCGCGGCCGACGCGCGCTGTGGGGCACCGCGACGGACGAGATCGTCGAGGGCCTCTGGTACATCGCCCATCTGCTGGGCGACGAACAGCGCGCCATGACGGAGCTGGAGTCGCTGCTGCCCGGCACGACGAAGCCGTACGTGGGCGCCGCCGCGTTCCGCGAGCTGACCGGACCGAACGGCGAGCGGCTGCCGACGCGGGACCGTGCCAGCTGCTGCCTCTTCTACACCCTGCGCCCCGAGGACACCTGCGCGACCTGCCCGCGCACCTGCGACGCGGACCGCATCGTGAAGCTGAGCGCAAGCGCTTCGCGCTGAACCACCCGTACGGGTCGCGTCAATCGAACTCAACTACGGCTTCAACCAAGGAAGTTCGACCCGAAACCCACTATCCGGAGTCCCCTGCACCCCCTTGGCGTCCTGTTGCTCCGAAACACCCTGACGGCCTTGGGGATTGAGCCAATATGGCGCCCGAAACGCCTTCATGCGATGCAAGGGACCCCAGATGAGAATGACCGACATATCGCTGGACTGGCTGCTTCCCGGCGGGGTGATGCTCCTGGGCGTGCTGGTGGCGGTGACGGTGATCGCGCGTGGGAAGCGCGCCGGGGCCAAGGCCCAGGAGGACTCCTGGGAGCGCAGCGAGGAGCGCCGCAGGCGCAAGGAAGCGATCTACGGGACCGCGTCCTATGTGCTGCTGTTCTGCTGTGCCGCGGTCGCCGCCGCGCTGTCCTTCCACGGCTTGGTGGGCTTCGGCCGACAGAACCTCAACCTGTCCGGCGGCTGGGAGTATCTGGTGCCGTTCGGCCTGGACGGCGCGGCCATGTTCTGCTCGGTGCTCGCGGTACGGGAGGCCAGCCACGGTGACGCGGCGCTCGGCTCGCGGCTGCTGGTGTGGACGTTCGCCGGAGCGGCCGCCTGGTTCAACTGGGTGCACGCGCCGCGCGGGCTCGGCCACGCGGGCGCCCCGCAGTTCTTCGCCGGGATGTCGCTGTCAGCGGCGGTGCTCTTCGACCGCGCGCTGAAGCAGACCCGGCGCGCCGCCCTGCGGGAACAGGGCCTGGTGCCGCGTCCGTTGCCGCAGATCCGGATCGTACGGTGGCTGCGGGCGCCGCGGGAGACCTTCGGCGCCTGGTCGCTGATGCTCCTGGAGAATGTACGGACGCTGGACGAGGCGGTGGACGACGTACGCGAGGACCGCAGACAGAGGGAGCAGGACCGGAAGCGCAGGCGCGAGCACGACAAGCTGGAGCGGGCCCACCTCAAGGCGGTCAGCCGGGGGCACCGGGCCTGGACCGGCGTCGCCCGTGGTCGCCAGGTGCCCGCGGTCACGTCCGGGACCGCCGCCGCGCCCGCGGTCGGCAGCGGCGGCTCGGACCCTGCCATATCCGGTCCGGAGCAGCTGCCCGTACGCGGCAGGCCGCCTCTCCAGGCCGTGACCGGCGTTGACCCGCCGGTCACGCTCGATCTCACCGCGGAGGACGACACGCTGACCCTGCCGCGGCTCGACTCTCTGGAGCAGAAGCTCAAGGACCTGGAGCAGCAACTCGGTTGAGACGGCGACGGCCTTGGCCGGGGCGCCGGCCGGCTCAGGCGGCGGTGCCCGGATCCAGCTCGAACCACACCGACTTGCCGATCTCATGGCCGCGTACGCCCCAGTCGTCGGCGAGCGACTGGACCAGGATCAGGCCCCTGCCGTGCGTGCCGTCGTCGGCGTCCGGCATGCGCGGCCGTGGCCTGCGGGCGACGAAGTCGCGTACTTCCACCCGCAGTCCGCGTGGGCCGACGGTCGCGGTCACGACCGCCTCGCGGTCGGTGTGCACCAGGGCGTTGGTCACGATCTCGCTGGTGAGCAGCTCCGCGACGTCCGTGCTGCACGGTCTCCCCCGACGCCGCAGCAGCTCGCGCACCGCACGCCGTACGTCCGCGACCGCCTTGAGGTCGGACCGCCCCAGGGTGCGCCGGAGCTGGGACGGTCCGTCCTCGGCCGTGGCGCTGTCGGCTGCCTCATCGGCCGCCTCTTGCTGTGCCTGCCTCGTCATGGCCCCCGCCCGCACGCTGTGGTCGTCTTCCGTGTGTGTTTTTCGGTCATCTCGAACACGTTCACGGTGATGCATGCCCTGACGTGTAGCGCCACACTCATGTCCAATTCTCAACCAACTCGCGGCGCGGCCTCCCAGACGGCGCAGGCCGTACGGTCGTCGGCGTAGCCCTTCACCCGCAGTTGGGTGTCGGCCAGGAAGGCGGCGAGGCCGGGGGGCTCCGGGGCCGACCAGCGCTCCCTGAGGATTCCGGCCAGTTCGGGCCTGCCGCGCAGCGGCTCGGCGAGCCCGCCGGTGCACAGCAGGAGGGTGTCGCCTGGGCGGGCCACCGAGGCGCGGAAGCGGAAAGGTTCCCTCGGAGAGGGCTCGGGAGCCGGGTCACAGGGGCTGGACGGGGTGGCGATGCCCAGGTCCATGGTGAACCGGTCGCCCTCCGGCGTCTCGGCGTCCGGCGTCTCGGCGTCCGGTGATCCGGCTTGGGATGACCCGGCTTGGGGCGATCCGGCTTGGGGCGATCCGGCTGCCGGGTCCGTCGGGGCGGAGCCGAAGCCGACGACGGGCGCGCCGGTCGATTCGGTCGCCTGTGGCTCGATGTCCTGCCATACGCCGTCCCGCAGCCGGAACAGCCCGCCCCCGCCGACGCCGAAGAACACCCGCGTACGGCACTGGGGGTCGGCCGGGATCAGCAGACAGCGCAGACTGGCGGCGGTGTACTCCTCTGGCGCCAGGCCCCGTTCGGCGGCGGCCGCCCGCAGCTTGCCGAGGCTGCGGTCGGCGAGCCGGTGCAGCCCGGACTTGAGGTCGCCGCGTCTGGCGGCCCTGATGTCTTCGACGAGCCGGGGGTGGCTGCGGCCGACGGCCCGGCCGATCCACTGGCAGGCGTCGGCGGCCGCGCGGTGGGCGTCCGGGGCCGTGCGGGCGCCGGTGGCCATCGCGACGAGGATCAGCGCGGCGTCGCCGCTCCCGAAGCGGGCGGTGAGCAGGGAGTCCCTGCGGGGTTCGCCGCGATAGCGCGCGGAGTCCCCGCGTACGGAGGCCATCCGCAGCGTGCTCGTGCCGTAACGCGCGCCGTCGAGCACGGTGTCGGCCACCAGCTCGTCGAGCGCGTCCGGCTCTGCGGCGGGCAGGGCGACGGGCTCGGGATCGTAGGTGGGCGGGCCGTCACCCACATAGCCGACGGTGGGGCGGGGCGGCTGCTCGGCGGGACGCTGCGGGGGCACGCCCACGACGGGTGCCCGCGAGCCGGACGCCTCGCTTGGGGCGTGCGGGCGTCGCCGTGGGCCGAATGTGGCGGGCGTGCGACGGGACTCGGGGGGTTCCCAGGGCGCTCGGGGCGGGGTGTAGCGCGGCCGCTCCGGGCGCGGGCGCTCCGTACTCGACTGCTCCGGGGGCGGCGGCGCCGTTTCGAGGGTTCCGGAGGCCGAGGCGAAACGGTCGTCCAAGGTGTCGGCCCCGGCCGCCGGACCCGTGTCATCGGTCGAGTCGTCGTACAACTGCCCCCACCAGTCGTCCTCCTGGCCGGAGGGTCCGGTGCGTCCGGCGGGCCTGTCCCCCTGATGGCTCATGCCCCTTATTGTCCACCGCACGCGGCGTACGAAAACGGGGCAACCGGAAAGAGACGACGTGAACGTATGGACGATCAGAACCGCGAAAGTGGCCCGCCGGGCACGTCCCAACCCCCCACGGGAGGACGCGCCCGACGGACCGGCCCCAGGGATCAAGGGGCGACTGGGGAACCGAGGGGCTACCGCACGTGCGTGCAGCGGTGGCGAGCGACACAGTGGCCGAGCGGCGGGCGGTGCGTGGATGATGTGCTGCGGCGGGTTCCCGCCGTGGCCGCTTCCCGCCAGAGCGGGCCGGTCGGGCGGGGGCGAGGCGCGCCGTGATTCGGGGGTACGGCTTGGGGAGCGGGCTTGGGGTGCGGAACATGGGGAGCACGGGGAACACGGGGAAGGACAGCGGGTTGCTGGGGGCCATAGGGCTGGATGAGGTGCAGGAGTCGGCGTACCGCACGCTGGTCTCGCTCGGCGTCGCCGACGCGCCTGATCTGGCGCGGCGTCTCGCGCTCGGCGAGCAGGAGACGGAGCGCACCCTGCGCCGACTGGAGCGGCACGGTCTCGCGGCGCGGTCGTCCGCGCGGCCGCGCCGCTGGGTGGCGGCGCCTCCGGGGGTCGCGCTCGGCGCGCTGCTGACGCAGCAGCGGCACGAGCTGGAGAAGGCCGAGCTGGCGGCCGCGCTGCTGGCCGACGACTACCGGGCGCAGGCCGGAGAGCAGGGCGTCCACGACCTGGTCGAGGTGGTCACGGGAGCGGGCGCGGTGGGCCGCCGCTTTCTGCAGTTGCAGCTGGGCGCGACCCAGGAGGTGTGCGCCCTGGTGACCGGGAAACCGGATGTGGTCTCGGGGATGGACAACGACGCCGAGCCGCAGGCGGCGGACCGCGGCGTCGACTACCGGGTGGTGGTGGAGCGCGACGTGTTGCTGATGCCGGCCGGACGGTACGAGCTGTCGGTCGCGCTCGGCCGTGGCGAGCGGGTCCGCACGGTCGACCGGGTGCCGACCAAGCTGGTGATCGCCGACCGTTCGCTGGCGATGGTGCCGCTCACTCCTCGGGACGCGGAACCGGCCGCGCTGGTGGTCCACGCCAGCGGGCTCCTGGAGTCGCTGACCGGACTGTTCGACGCGGTGTGGCGGGACGCGCTGCCGCTGCGGCTCGACGCGGACGGCCACCCGGCCGAGGCGCGCCCGGACGGCCCCGACCCCACCGACCTGGCGGTCCTCTCGCTGCTGCTGGCCGGACTGACCGACGCGAGCGTCGCCAAGCAGCTGGAACTGGGCCTGCGCACGGTCCAGCGCAGAGTGCGGCGGCTGATGGAACTGGCGGGCGTGACGACCCGGCTGCAACTGGGCTGGCACGCGTACGAACGCGGCTGGGTAGCCCGCGAGCCCCGCTGACACCTTGCCCGCACCCGATCTGCCCGCACCCGAACGCCTCGCCTAGGGCCTGGCGCCCGCACCGACCCCCAGCGCCTTCCCAGGGGCCGGGGGCCTCTCCGTGGAGTGGCCGCATGTGCTCGCCCGCCGTCGGCTCGTCGGGGCGGCCGCGGCTCGGTCCGGCCTGCCGGATCGGCCGGGCTCCGGCACTCTGGGCAGATGGGTGTCTGGGAGCTCCTGCTGGTCAGCATGGTGATGCTGCTCGGCCTGAGCGGCGTCCTGATCCCCGGCGTCCCCGGCGCCTGGCTGGTCTGGGCGGCCGTCCTTTGGTGGTCGTTCCGGGTGCGGTCGGGCGTGGCCTGGTGGGTGCTCGTGGGCGCCACCGTGGTGCTGCTGCTGGCCGAGGCCGTGAAGCTGCTGCTGCCACCGCGCCGGGTGCGCGGCCTGGGGGTCGACCGGCGTCTGGTGGTGTGCGCGGGGCTCGGCGCGGTGGTGGGTTTCGTCGTGGTGCCGGTGCTCGGCGCCGTGCCGGGCTTCATGGGCGGGATCTACGGCGCCGAGCGGCGCCGGCTCGGCGGGCACGGCGCGGCGGTGGCGTCCACCCGGCAGCTGATGCGGATGGCGGGGACGAGCGTGCTGGTCGAACTGTTCGCGTGCCTGCTGGTCACGGGGGCGTGGCTCGGCGCGCTGGTCTGGGGGTGAGCCCTGGGGACAAGCCCTGAGGATGAGCGGCGTCAGAGCACTCCTTCCAGGCTCAGCAGTCGCCGCTTGCACTCCAGGCCGCCCGCGTAGCCGGTGAGTGAGCCGTCCGCGCCGATCACCCGGTGGCAGGGGCGGACGATCAGCAGCCGGTTGGCGCCGACCGCGCCGCCCACGGCCCGTACGGCGGCGGGCGGGACACCGGCGTCGGCGGCCAGCGCGCCGTAGGTCGTGGTCGTCCCGTACGGCACCGAGTCGAGCGCGGCCCAGATCCGCTCGCGGAAGTCGGTGCCGTCGGTACGCAGCACGAGGTCGAACCCCTGTCGCTCCCCCGCGAAGTACGCCCGCAGCTGCGCCTGAGCGTCCCGGAACGCGTCGGGCGAGCGCCGCCAGTCCGGCTGTACGGTGCGGCCGCCGCGCTGTCGCGGTACGGACAGCGAGGACAGGGCGCCGGAGCCGTCGCCGGTGAGCAGCAGCTCCCCGAGCGGGCTGTCGACGGTCGTGAAGTACGTCGTGGTCGTGGTGGTCATGGTGGTCGTGGTCGCGGTCATCGTCGGATCTCCTGGTCTCGCTGGGTCAGGCGGAGGTGCTGCGCGGCGTACGACCGCCATGGCCGACAGGCGTCGCTCACCGGCTCGCCCGGCGGCCGCACGTCGGGGTCTCCGAGCGCCCGCGTCCGGATGGCCGCCGCCGTCCACGCGTCGACCCCGGTCACCCGGAGCAGCGCCTGGTGCGCGTCGTCGCGGTCGGCGCCCACGTCCAGGCGTACGGAGCCGTCGGCGAGCGCGGCCGCGAGCGGCGGCCCGTCGGCGGCGAGCGCGGCGGGCTCGGGGAAGACATGGGTGAGCGAGCCGCACGGCACGTCCAGGGCCTTGCCGTACGCGGTCACCAGAAGCTCGGCGGCCGCGCGTCCGACGACGGCCCGGATCGCCAGTTCCTCGGCGTCGGCCGCGCCGGGTGAGCGCAGGCCGGGGCGGGCGGCCACCAGCGGCGCGAGCCGCGGTTCGGCGCGGAGCCGCTCGTCGACGGCGTACGGGTCGGCGTCCAGGTCGAACAGCCGTCGCAGCCGCTGTACGGCGGTGGTGAGGTCACGCAGGTCGGTGAGGTGGACGCGGGCGTCCAGCCAGGGCCCGGCCCGCCGCTCGTCCACGGCCGCGATGCCGGTGCCGTGGGGCAGCCGCAGCGTACGCCGGTAGGTGCGGGCACCGGGTGCTCCGGTCACCTCCTCGACGTGGTCGACGGCCTCGTCGGCGAGCAGATCGAAGACGGCCGCCGCGTGGTACGGGCCGCGGTGGGCGAGCCGCAGCGGCACGCCCGCGACCAGGCCGGACTCGGCGCTGCCCACGGGCTGGGCGGGCGCCCGGCCCATCCTCGTGCCGGTCTCGGCGCGCAGGGCGCTCGGGGTGCGGGCGTAGATCTGCCGGATCGTGTCGTTGAACTGGCGCACGCTCGCGAACCCGGCGGCGAAGGCGATGTCCGTGACGGACAGCTCGGTGGTCTGCAGCAGCAGCCGCGCGGTGTGCGCCCGCTGGGCGCGCGCGAGCGCGACGGGCCCCGCGCCCAGCTCGGCGGTCAGCTGGCGCTGCACCTGCCGGGCGCTGTAGCCGAGCCGTACGGCGAGCCCCGGCACGCCCTCGCGGTCCACCACCCCGTCGCCGATCAGCCGCATGGCGCGGCCGACGACGTCGGCGCGCGCGTTCCACTCGGCGGAGCCGGGCACGGCGTCCGGGCGGCAGCGACGGCAGGCCCGGAAGCCGGAGCCCTGGGCGGCCGCCGCCGTGGGGTAGAAGCGGACGTTGCGGCGTCTGGGGGTGCTGGCGGGGCAGCTCGGGCGGCAGTAGATGCCGGTGGTCTCGACGGCGAAGAAGAACTCTCCGTCGAAGCGGGCGTCGCGGCTGCGCACCGCCTCGTACCTGGTGTCCTCATCGTTCACACCACCCAGTGTGCGGGGCGCGCACGTTGCGGACTGGCGGTTTTCGGACGCGGCGCTCGCCGCTGGACACCACACCTGGCGGACGTCGCGTCTGGCGTGGGGAGAGCCCGCCGACCAGGCCGCCACAGCCGGTCGACGGGCTCCGTCAGGCCTCGGGGCGTCGGAACGGCCCCGAGGAGCTCGGAGGAGATCGGAGGAGATCAGACGGGTCGGAGAAGGTCAGCGGAAGCGGCCCCGCTTCGCCTCCATGGACGCCCGGCCCGCCGCCTGCTTCAGTCGCCACTCACGGCGCATCTCGTGCCGCAGCCGGACGTCCGTCTTCGCAGCGATCCGCTGGTTCTCGCGCAGCAGCTTGCGGTAGCTGTCGAGCCGCCGCTCGGGCAGCGTGCCGTCCGCGAGCGCGGCGAGCACCGCGCACCCCGGCTCCGCCTCATGCGCGCAGTCGTGGAACCGGCACCCCCGCGCCAGCTCCTCGATCTCCGCGAACACCTGGCCGACGCCCGCCTCGGCGTCCCACAGGCCGACCCCGCGCAGCCCCGGCGTGTCGATGAGGACACCGCCGCCGGGGAGGACGAGGAGGTTGCGGGTGGTCGTGGTGTGCCGCCCCTTGCCGTCGACGTCACGGATGGCCCGCACCGTCATGGCGTCCTGGCCGAGCAACGCGTTGGCCAGCGTGGACTTCCCCGCGCCCGACTGGCCGAGCAGCACGCTCGTACCGCCCGTGACGACCGCGGCGAGCACGTCGGTGCCCGCCCCGGTCTCCGCGCTGACGGCCAGCACCTGAACGCCGGGGGCCGCGGTCTCGGCATCCGAGACCAGATGTCCCAGCGTGGCGGGGTCCGGCACCAGGTCGGCCTTGGTGAGGACGACCAGCGGCCGCGCCCCGCTCTCCCAGGCGAGTGCCAGGAAGCGCTCGATCCGGCCGAGGTCGAGTTCCGCCGCGAGCGACACGGCGATGATCGCGTGATCGACGTTGGCCGCGAGGATCTGGCCCTCGGAGCGCTTGGACGAGGTGTTGCGTACGAACGCGGTACGTCGCGGCAGGTAGGCGCGTACGAGCCGGGGGTCACCGCCTTCGGGGTCCACGGCGGCCCAGTCGCCGGTGCAGATCACGCGCATCGGATCGGGCGGCGTGACCAGCGAGGTGTCGGCGCGGACCGTGCCGTCGGAGGTACGGACGTCGCACTGGCCACGGTCGACCCGCACGACGCGTCCGGGCACCAGGCCCTGTGCGGCGTACGGGGCGAAGGCGGCTTCCCAGTCCGGGTCCCAGCCGTAACGCGCCAGCGAGGAGGACGGGGAGGAAGAGAAGAAGGAGGAAGAGAAGGAAGAAGTGGAGCTGGACAAGGGGTGACCCTTCACAAGGGCGGCCCCGGCGGCACACGAGTGTGCGCGGTGAGGGATGTCAGCCGGAGGCCGCGGAGGTGGAGTGGACGATCTTCTGGTTGTGGGCAGCGCCCGTCACAGGGACAGCCATCGGTCACACCTCCTGGTTCTGCTCAGCTGAGAACGGCGGCCGGTCGGCTCGGCCACCGCGAGTACGGGAAAACCGTAGCCGCGCGCCCCCGCGGCACGCCAGTCGTTTTTCGTCCTTCGCCTAGTAACGGAGAGCCTGGCAGCGGCGTGTACGGTCACTCGCGGTCAGAACGAGCCGGGGGCGTTGCTCATGATTCTTGTCGCGGTGTTCGGAGTGGCGCTGCTGGTCGCGGTGCTGTTGTCCGGGCTCGCGGCCCGGACGGTGCTGTCCGCCTCGTTCCTCTTCATCGACGGCGGGCGCGACGCCGCGCCCGCCGGGCGCTGACCGTCAGCTGAGTTCGGCGAAGTGCTCCACCGCGCGGGTCTTGCCGGTGACCACGATGACGTCGCCCTTGCCCACCACCGTCTCGGCGGTGGCGTAGGTGAAGTCCTCGCCGGGGCGCTTGATGCCGACGACCGTGACGCCGTAGGTGCTGCGTACCACGGACTCACCGAGCGGAACGCCGGTGGCGACCTCCGGTGCGACGGTCTTGACCAGGGCGTAGTCGTCGTCGAACTCGATGAAGTCGAGCATCCGGCCGGTCACCAGGTGGGCGACGCGCTCGCCCATCTCGTGCTCGGGCAGGACGACATGGTGCGCGCCCAGGCGTTCCAGGATCTGGCCGTGCTGGCGGCTGATGGCCTTCGCCCAGATGTTGGGCACCCCGGCTTCGAGGAGGTTCGATGTGACCAGGATGGACGCCTCGATGTCGGTGCCGATGCCGACGACGGCGCTGCTGAACTCGTGCACGCCGAGCTGTTGCAGCACCTCCATGTCGGTGCAGTCGGCGACGGCGGTGTGGGTGAGCGCGTCGCTGTTGCGCTGGACCAGTCGGGGGTCGGTGTCGATGCCCAGGACGTCCCAGCCGCGGCGCATCAGCTCATGGCCGAGCGAGCTGCCGAACCGGCCGAGGCCGATCACGGCGACCCGCTGTTCGCCCGGCTGGGCGTAGGTTCGGGCCAGCCGCTTGCGACGGCGGCGGCGCAGGGAGTGCAGGTAGTTACCCAATGACGGGTCGCTCCTCAGGTAGTTCGTAGCGGCGGGTCCGCTCCCGCAGCGCGAGCGCGGACACCAGGGTGATCGGGCCGAGTCGGCCGACGAACATCAGCCCGATCAGGATCAGATCCCCGACGGCGGGCAGGTCGGCGGTGATGCCGGTGGACAGACCCACCGTGCCGAACGCCGAGACGACCTCGAACAGCACGCTCTCGAAGGGGGCGTCGGTGACGGTCAGCAGCGCCATGGTCGCGCTGGTCACCAGGCCGACGCCCAGCAGCGCCACGGTCAGCGCCTGGCGCAGGACGTGCGGCCCGAGCTTGCGGCCCAGGATGGAGGAGTTGGGTTCGCCGCGGGTCTCCGCGACGATGGCGACGGCCAGCACGGCGAAGGTGGTGACCTTGATGCCGCCCGCGGTGCCCGCGCTGCCGCCGCCGATGAACATCAGGGTGCAGGTCAGCAGCAGCGTCGAGGGGTGCAGGGCCCCGATGTCGATGGCGTTGAAGCCAGCGGTGCGGGACATGGCCGAGTGGAAGAAGCCGTTCAGCAGTTTCTCGCCCCAGCCGAAGGGGCCCAGGGTGCCCGGATTGGTCCACTCCAGGACGATCGTGAGGACGGTGCCGGTGAGCAGCAGCGCGGCCGTGGTGATCACGGTCAGTTTGAGGTGCAGCGACCAGAGGCGGCGGCCGGTGCGGCGGCGCTTGGCGCGGTGGCGCAGCAGTTCCAGGAGTACGGGGAAGCCGATGCCGCCGAGGATGACGGCCCCGGCGATCGGCAGGGTGATCCACGGGTCGGCGGCGTACCGGGTGAGGCTGTCGCCGCGCAGGCCGAACCCGGCGTTGTTGAAGGCCGAGACGGAGTGGAAGACGCCGCCGTAGAGGGCGTCCGGGAGTGCCTCGTCGTAGGCGAGTCCCAGGCGCAGGGACAGGATGGCCGCGACCGTGAGCTCCACGGCCAGGGTGGTACCGGCGACGCCGAGCAGCACTCTGCGGACGTCGCCGATGCCGAGGCTTTTGGTCTCCGCCTGGGCGGTCAGCTGCATCCGCAGCCGCAGCCGTCCCGAGACCAGCAGAGCGAGCAGCGAGGCCATCGTCATGATGCCGAAGCCGCCGATCTGGATCAGCGCGAGGATCACGCCCTGGCCGAAGCCGGTCCAGTGGGTTCCGGTGTCCACCACCACCAGGCCGGTGACGCAGACCGCGGAGGTGGCGGTGAACAGCGCGTCCACCAGGCCGGTCGCGGTGCCGTCGGCGGTCGCGACGGGAAGGGTCAGCAGGGCGGCGCCGAGCAGGATGACTCCGGCGAAGGCCATCACCAGCGTACGCGCGGGATGAGCCGTGAATACCGACGCCCACGCCCGTGGCGTGAATGCCACCACTCGCTGACCCCTCTCGGACATACGTGCCGAACGCGTCGAATCGTTTCGGCCGCGACAACGGTAAGGGACGTATTCCGAAGATCTACGGGCCCGTCAGCGTATGAACGCCTTACTGACGGGCTCCATACGCGATTCTTACGCGCCCTGGACCGGGCGGCGACACGGCTCAGCCGTCAGTGGGTACGGTGCCGCCGTCGCGCAAGGCGCAGGCCGCGGCGAAACCGGGGGGCGCGGGGATGTCGGCGAGGGTCCAGCCGGGCAGCGGGAGCGGGTCGGGGCCGGTGCCGACCACACAGGCGGCGAACTCCGCGCTGGCGAGGCCGTCGCCTCTCCCCTTGAGGTAGGCCTCCTTGCGGGTCCAGCAGCGGGTGAAGGCGGCGGCGCGGGCTGCGGGCGGGAGCGCCGCGAGCTCGGCCTGCTCTCGGGGGTTCAGCGTGGTGGCGACGTCGTTCACCACGCGGTCGTCGGGGAGTTGCTCGACGTCGACGCCCACCGGGCGGTCCGCGAAGCCCAGCAGGGCCAGGTCCCCGGTGTGCGAGAGCGAGAAGTGGACGGGGGCGCCGGGCACGGCGGGCCGTCCGTGCGGGCCGCCGCAGCCGGGGCAGTCTTCCCGTACGAACTCCAGCGCGGCCGGGTCCTCGTCCAGATAGGCGCCGAGCAGTCGGCGCAGCGCGCCGTGCGAGGTGATGAACAACAGGCGGTCGCTCGCCCGCCTGAAGGCCGCGGCGCGGCTGTGCTCCTCGGCGCTGAGCAGCGGCTCGTCCCGGTCGGCCGCCGCCTGGTCGGCGGACACCAGCCACAGCTGCGGCCAGGGGCCCGCCTCCTGCCTCGCTCCCACCGGTGTGCGCGGCCGCGCTCGCCGGATCCCGGCCGCGGGCGCCTCCGCCAGCGGCAGCGCCGTGCTGGCCCGCGCCGTACCGGCCTGCGCTGTCCCGGCCTGTGCCGCTTCGGAGTCCGCCTGGGCGCGGGGGCTGGCTGGCATGCGTCGTTCTCCTTGAACCGGTGGCAGGCGGGACAGGGCCTGGGCGGGGGCGGTCCCCCCCCGGATGCCTCAGAGTTTAAGTGTCTGATGTTTAAGTGTCCGATTCGTTCAAGACGCGTGGGCGGGCGGCCGCCTACGGTCCCCGCATGACTTCTGCTCCCTTTACTTCGCTTACTTCTCCTTCGCTCACCCCGCGCTTCGATCTGATCGGCGTCGTCGTCTCCGACATGGCCGCGTCGGTCGCCTTCTACCGCCGCCTGGGACTGGTCTTCCCCGAAGGGGCCGAGAGCCAGCCCCATGCGGAGGCCGAGCTTCCGGGCGGCCTGCGGTTCGCGCTCGACGCCGAGGACACCGTCCGCTCGTTCCATCCCGACTGGCGGCCGCCGACGTCCGACGGCCGGATCGGGCTCGCGTTCCGGTGCGAGGACGCCCCCGACGTGGACGCGCGGTACGCGGAGCTGACCGACGCCGGGTATCAAGGGGTGCTCGCGCCGTTCGACGCGTTCTGGGGTCAGCGGTACGCCACCGTCGGGGACCCGGACGGGAACGGCGTGGACCTGTTCGCCCCACTGGCGGCTACGGCTACGGCTACGGCTACGGCTACGGCTACGGAACAGCGCTGACCAGGTCTGAGAGGGGTACGCCCGCCAGGTCGCGGAAGTCCCGCGCGAGATGGGCCTGGTCGGCGAAGCCCGCGGCCGCCGCGGTGTCCGCGTACGGCAGCCCCGCGCGGGCCAGGGCCAGGGCGCGCTGCAACCGCAGCACCCGAGCCAGGGTCTTGGGGCCGTAGCCGAACGCCGCCAGCGACCGGCGGTGCAGTCGGCGTGCGCCGATGTCCGCGCGGGCGGCGGTGTCGGCGACGCTCAGGCCCGCGTTCAGGTCGGTGACGACCCGGCCGATGAGCGGGTCCGGCGGCCCGCTGTCGGCGGCCAGGCGGAGGGCGAGCGCCTCCAGCCCGTCGAGCGCGGACGCCGGGTCGCCGCTCGGGGCACCGCCCGCGTCGATGCCCGCGTCGATCCGCGAGGCGCCGCGGCGGGCGGCGGCGGACGGCCACAGGTCCGCCAGGGCGACACGCTGGTCCCGCAGTTCCTGGGCGGGCACGCCCAGGAGCGCGGGCGCGGCGCCGGGAGCAAAGCGGATCCCGGCGACCGGCGCGGCGCTCGCCGCGGGTCCCGGCCGGTAGGCGCGCGTGTCGGGCCCGGCGACCAGAAGTCGGCCGTCGACCCACAGCAGGTCCATACAGCCGTCGGGCAGCACCGGGTAGGGCGGCGCGGTCGGGTCGGCTCTGGCGGTACGCGTCCAGAGCACCGCGCCCCTGATCCGCGACGGCCGCTCCCGGTAACCCATGTCAGGCCCCGCCCGTCCGGTGTTCCTGGGGGCTGAGCCCGTAGGCCCGCTTGAAGGCGGCGGACAGTGCGAAGGCGCTGCCGTATCCGACCTGGCGGGCGATCGCGCCGACCGTGTCGCCGGTGTCGCGCAGCCGGTCCGCGGCGAGCGCGAGACGCCAGCCGGTCAGATACGCCATCGGGGGCTCTCCCACCAGCGCACGGAACCGGCGGGCCAGCGCGGCCCGCGAGACCCCGGCCTTGGCGGCGAGGTCCGCGACCGTCCACGGGTGCGCCGGGTCGTCCTGGATGAGCCGCAGGACCCGGCCCACCACGGGGTCCCCGAGCGCCGCGTACCAGGCGGGGGCCGCGGCCTCGGGGCGGGAGAACCAGGCGCGCAGGGTCGCGATCAGCATCAGGTCGAGCAGCCGGTCCAGGACGACCTCCTGGCCCGGTTCGTCGCGCGTGATCTCCTCGGCCAGCAGGGGTGTGATCGGGCAGTCCCACTCCCGCGCCGACAGCGTGAGCACCGGCGGCAGCGCGTCGAGGAGCCGGTCGCTCAGCTCGCCGCGCATCTGGTAGGTGCCGATCAGCAGGACGACGGAGCCGTCGGCCCGGCCGCCCCAGGTACGGGTGCCCAGGTCGACGTAGTCCTTGATCTCCCGTCCGTCGGGCGTCGCGCACCGCCCGCCCGGATGGATCACCGCGCGCGGCTCGGTGGCGGGGTCGTCGGCGCAGACGTACGGGTCGGGGCCACGGGCGATCGCGATGTCGCCCGGTCGCGTTCGCAGCGGGGCTCCCTGGTCGGGGACGATCCAGCCGTCACCGCGCGCCTGGACGATCAGCGTGAGCGGGGCGCGGTCCTCGATCCGTACGGACCAGGGCGGGTCGAAGCACGCGCGCACGAGGAAGGCCCCGCGAGCGCGCGGGCCTTCGAGCAGACCGGCCAGAGCGTCCATGGCGGCCAGGGTAACCGCGCCCCGGCGTAGGGGCGGTCTCAGCCGGGAGGGGCGGAGGCGGACGGGACGGTTGGGTCACCGTCGCCGGTTCCGTCGTCGTCCTCCTCCTCGGTGACCTCGGCCACCCACCCGTACGGCAGCTCCCGGCCGTCGACGCTCAGGGCCTCCACGGTGCGCGTCGCGGGGTCGATGTCCGCCGAGATGCCCTCGCCCTCGTAGCGCGGATAGCCGGACGCACCGGCCCTCCCGGTGGCCCGCACGGTCGCGGCGCGCAGCGCGGAACCGTGCTCGGGATGCCCCTCGGCGTCGGCGAGCTGGGGTTTCAGCACAACGGTGAATCGACGCGGCGGTGTGCTCATGCTCCCGAGGCTAAGGGGTCGGGCGGTCACCTCGCCTGTTGTGCGCGTCCTGGCCGCCGTTCGCCGCGGGGTGCGAGGTGGGCGGCGGCGCGGGCGGGTGCGGGGGCCGGTGGGGGTCGCTCTTGCGTTTGGCGGGGGTGCGGAGCCTTCCGGTGACGTCGTCCGGCGGCAGGAACTGGGCCCAGCGCTCGGGGAACTCCGACGGCATGCCGGGGTCGTCGGGCCCGTCGGGATCGTCGTCGTCCGCGTCGGAGTCGTCGGAGTCGTCGGGGTCCCGGCCCGCGGCGCGGGCGGCGGCCTGGGCGACGACCGCGGCGGCCGCGGCCTCACGCGCGCGTTCGTTCGCGGCGCGTGCCGCGGCCGTGGCGATGGACGGCCACACCCGGTCGACGGCGGCGTTCACCGCCGCGCCCACCAGGACCGCGAAGGCCGAGACCCCGATCCACAGCAGGACGGCGATGGGCGCGGCCAGCGAGCCGTAGATGGAGGGGCCGTTGGCGTTCTCGATGGACCGGGTCAGATAGATGCGCAGCAGGAAGCTGCCCAGCACCCACAGGCCGAGCGCGACCAGCGCTCCGGGGATGTCCTCGACCCAGCGCGAGCGCACCGGCACCGAGACGTGGTAGAGCGTGGTCAGGAAGGCGATGCCGAGCATGCTGACGACCGGCCAGTACAGCACCCGTACCAGGTTCTCGCTCCAGGGCAGGATGTCCAGCACCCGGTCCGGGCCCGCCACCATCAGCGGCAGTGCGACCGACCCGATGAGCAGCGCCATCACGAAGAGCAGGAACGCCAGGAGCCGGGTCTTGACGATGCCGCGCACCCCGTCGAGTCCGTACATCACGGTGATCGTGTCGACGAAGACGGTCACGGCGCGCGAGCCCGACCACACCGCCAGCAGGAAGCCGATCGAGATCACATCGGGTTTGGCGCCCTTGAGTACGTCGTCGAGGATCGGCTGCGCGATGTCCTGGACGCCCTTTTCCGACAGGACCGTGCCCGCCGCCTCGATGATGTTCGCCTCGACCGACTCAATGGTCTCGACGCCCACCAGGGCGTCGACATAGCCGAGCAGGCCGACCAGGCTCAGCAGCAGCGGGGGCACGGACAGCAGGGTGAAGAACGCGGCTTCGGCCGCGAGCCCCAGGATGCGGTACTCGATACAGGAGTTGACGGTGTCTTTCAGGAGCAGCCAGGCGGTTCTGCGCTTTGACACGTTCCGGTAGAGACGTCGGGCCCGGTGGATCCGGCCGCCCGGCGGCCGCTCGGGGGGTTCTTTTGCCTGGTGCACCTGCTCACCGTAGCGGCATGGCTCGCCCCGCCCACATTCTCCGCGGGTGGCGGGGGTGGTGCTGCGCCGACACAGCACCACCCTCGCTCTCGGGCTCCGGTTGTCAGGAGCGCGTACACCGCGGAAGCGGCGTCGCCTTCAGCTTCGGTCAACCGCTCTGGCGTTCGCCAGGGTTGCAGGACGTTGCATCGTCCTGCGGGAAGGCCGTCCCAGGGCGCGCGGGCGTGGGGCGAGGATAGAGCCAGCCCACGGGGCGGTCACGGCAAGTGCGGGAGGTAGCGGTGCAGGACTCGACGATCGATCTGGACAGCATCACGGCGACGGGTACGGGCCGGGCCGCCCGGCTGCTCCAGGGCGTGTACGCCGCCGCGCTCTCCGGGCGGCGGCCGTCCGTCGGGCCGCGGCCGGTCATCGGCGCGTCCTGGGCGCGGCTGTTGCGCAGCGGTCTCGACCCCGACCACGACGTCCGGACCCGGCTGCTGGTCCGCGAGGAGGTCGAGGAACGGCGGCGCGCCTCCGGGCTGCGGGACCTGCTTCCGGTGCTGCGCGAGGGGCTGTTGCCGATGGCGGACGCCGCGCGGCACATCATGGTGGTCGCGGACGCGGACGGCCGGGTGCTGTGGCGCGAGGGCAGTTCGGCGGTGCTGCGGATGGCCGACGCGCACGGCTTCGAGATCGGCGCGGACTGGAGCGAGTCCACGGTCGGCACCAACGGCATCGGCACCGCGCTGGTGGTCCGCGACCCCGTCCAGGTCTTCTCGGCGGAGCACTTCGTCCGTACCCACCACGGCTGGACCTGCGCCGGGGCCCCGCTCACCGATCCGCGTGACGGGCGGCTGCTCGGCGTCGTCGATCTGAGCGGCCCCGTCGGCAGTCTGCACCCGGCGACGCTCGCGCTGGTCCAGTCGGTGGCCAGGCTGGCCGAGGCGGAGCTGCGTACCCGGCATCTGGCCGCCCTTGACCTGCTGCGCTCGGTGGCGGCGCCGCTGCTCGCGCGGATCGGCTCGCCCGCGGCGGCCGTCGACCCGAACGGCTGGACCGCGGCGGTCAGCGGGCTGCCGCCGGTCGACCGGGTGCCGCTGCCCAGGTCGTTCGGCCCCGGCCGGGCCTGGCTGCCGTCGCTCGGCGACTGCACGGTCGAACCGCTGCCCGGCGGCTGGCTGGTGCGGGCCGCCGCGCGGCCGGCGGGCGCGGGCGCGGTGGCAGACCCGGAAACGGGAGGTCTGGCCACCGGGGTCGTGCTCGACCTGAGCCGTCCGGGTCACGGCGCGGTCACCGTGTCGGGCCCGTCGGGCAGTTGGACCCATGAACTGAGCCCGCGCCATGCGGAGCTGCTCTATCTGCTGGCGACGCGCCCCGCGGGCCACACCGCGGCGCAGCTCGCCGACGCCGTGTTCGGCGACACGGGCCGCAGCGTGACGATACGGGCGGAACTCTCCCGGATACGGCGCTACCTGGCGGGTCTGCTCGACCGCCGCCCGTACCGCTTCCGGGAGGACGCCGCGGTCGAGGTGGTCCTGCCCCGGCGGCCGGACGAACTGCTGCCGCACTCAACGGCTCCGGCGGTGATACGCGCCCGCCAGCGCCCCGCCGACCAGGGCGCGCCCGCCGCGCCCTGACCTCCCCCGGCCCGGGCGCGGTCCGGTGCGCTTTCCCTGGGCGGTGGGCGGTGGGCGGTGGGCGGTGGGCGACGGTCGGTGCGTGCGGCCGCGTCGACGGGCGGCTCCGGCACGCGGCCGGGACCGGGACCTGTCCGGCGGATCGGGCCGCCGCGTCCCAGGCACGATCCGCCGGGCGAGGCTCCGGGCAAGAGCGTCCCGGAAGGGGCGCGAGGCGCGTCGGCGGGCTGCCCCGGTGGGTGGGACGCCGCGCCCGCGGCTGGCGTACCGGCCTGCCGTGGAGTGCTCAGGCTCCGACGGCCGTCAGCGTCGGGACGCGCGCCTCGTCGTATCTGGTCAGCAGCAGCCGGGCCAGCTCCGGGGCCGGGCCCAGCACATCGGCCAGCACGTCGGCGCCCGCCTCGCGGGCGCCGCGCGCGATGCGGTCCGGCAGGAAGCCGGGGGCGATGACGTACGGCGCGACCGCGACCCGGCGCGCGCCGGCGGCGCGCAGTTCCCGTACCGCGTCCTCGGTACGGGGCAGGGATGCGGAGGCGAACGCAGGCCGCACGGCACACCAACCGGTGCGCCGCCACTCCCGCGCGATTTCAGCGATCACTGCGATCGCCTCCGGGTCTGTGGAGCCCGCCGAGGCCAGCACGACCCCGGTCGAGCGCTTGTCGCCGGGTGCGAGCCCGGCGTCGTACAGCCGTCGCTCCAGCGCGTCCTGGAGCAGCGGCGACGGGCCGAGCACCTCGGCCTGGCGTACCGAGAGACGCGGCAGCCTGGCGGTGGCCTCGCTCAGTACGGCGGGGATGTCGGCCTTGGCGTGGAAGGCGCGGGTCAGCAGCAGGGGCAGGGCCACCACGTCGCGTACGCCGTCGGCGGCGAGCCGCTGGAGGACCTGGGGGACGGCGGGCGCGTTGAAGTCCAGGAAGCCCGTCTCCACGCGCAGTCCGGGGCGCTGCGCCCGCACTCGGCGTACCAGGGCGTGCACGGTCCTGGCGTGCCGCGGGTCGCGGCTGCCGTGGGCGATGACGAGGAGCACGGGCTGGCGCATCGGTGGTCCTCCCGTTCAGTTCCGTGCGGTGGCCAGGCCGCGGCCGCGCAGCACCCGGCGTTCGAGCGGGGCGAACACGGCGGACTCGACCAGGACGCCGACCACGAGGATGAGCAGTACGGCGGCGAGCACGAGGCTCAGTTCGCCGCTCTGCTTGCCCGCGTCGAGCATCCGGCCGATGCCCGGCAGCGGGGTCGCGGTGATCAGCTCGGCGGTCATCAGCGCCCGCCAGCCGAAGGTCCAGCCCTGGCGCAGGGCGGTGACCAGGCCGGGCAGCGCGGCGGGGACGAGTACGTGGAGCGCGCCCCTGACGCCGGTGGCGCCCATCGACTGCCCGGCCCGCAGCAGCAGCGGCGGCACCTGGTCGACGGCCGCCGTCACCCCGACGGCGATGGAGGGCACGGCGCCCAGCAGCACCACCGCGTACACGGCGCCTTCGGAGTCGCCGAGCGCGATCACGGCGACGGGCACCAGGGCGGCCGCGGGCAGCGACTGGACGGCGGACAGGATCGGGCCGAGGACGGTACGCAGCGGGGTGACGCGGGTGAGCAGCAGCCCCAGCGGTACGCCGATGGCGGCGGACGCGCCGAAGCCGACGAGGCAGCGCAGCAGGCTGTGCCCGAGGCCGGGCAGCAGGGTGCCGTCCGACCAGGCGTCGGCGAGCTCGCCCCAGACGGCGGCGGGGGCGGGCAGTGTGTCGGACCAGCTGAGCGTGTACGCGACCTGCCACAGGAACAGGACGGCGGCGACGGCGACCGCCGGGGGCGTCGCCTTGGCGAGCACCCGCCGGTAGGCGGCGGCCGCGGCGGACGGCGCGGGCGTCTCCAGCGCGTCGAGCCCCGACGCCATCTCGTCGACGGCCTCCCCGGAACCGGCGGAGCCGGCGGCTGCGGCGGGGCTGGTGCGGCCGGAGAGGCGGGCGGGGTCCGCGGAGTCGGCGGGGGGTGCGGTGGGTGGGCCCGCGGTTTCGCCTCGCCCGTGGTGCGGCGTGGCGTCAGTGGCGGGCATGGCGAACGATCTCCTCGTGCAGATGGCCGGTGACCTCACGGGCGAGGTCGGTGACCTCGGCGTCCTCGATCCGGCGCGGGTAGGGGATGCCGATGTCCCAGGTGTGCGCGACACGGCCGGGGCGGGAGCCGAGCAGCACCACGCGCTGGCCGAGCCGTACCGCCTCGCGGACGTTGTGCGTGACGAACAGGACGGTCAGTTTGCGCTCGGACCAGACGCGGGTGAGCTCGTCGTGCAGCAGGTCGCGGGTGATCGCGTCCAGCGCGGCGAACGGCTCGTCCATCAGCAGCACCTCGCTGCCCTGGGCCAGCGCCCTGGCCAGCGCGACGCGCTGCCGCATCCCGCCGGAGAGCTGGTGCACCCGCTTGCCGTACGCGTCCGGGAGCCGCACCAGGCGCAGCAGCTCTCCCGCCCGCTCGCGCCGCTCGGCCTTGGGGACCCCAGCGAGACGCAGGGCAAGTTCGATGTTCCGTCCGGCGCTCAGCCACGGGAACAGGGCGTGGTCCTGGAACATCAGCGCGGGCCGCCCGAACGGCACCCGCACGCTGCCCTGCGAGGGCTGGTCCAGGCCCGCGACCAGGTTGAGCAGCGTGGACTTGCCGCACCCGGACGCGCCGAGCAGGCACAGGAACTCTCCGGGCGCGACGTCGAGCCGGATGTCGTCGAGCACCACCTGCGGTGCGCTCGGGGAGCCGTAGGACTTCGACACCCGGTCCAGGCGCACGGCGTAGCCGTCACGGGCGTCGGCCGGGGCGTCGGCGTCGGTGCGGTCCAGGAGGGGCGGGGCGGTCAGTTCGGCGGTCACGGGAGGCGGTCCTCTCGTCGAGCCGGTGCGCCCCGAGGGGCGGCTACGGCTGGTCGGCGGGGCGGGGACTGCGGCGGCGGGTACGCGGCGGCTCGGGCGTCGGGGCCGGGAGCGCCGGTGTCAGGCGCGGCATCGTGCGACGCCTCCGGTGCCCGCGCCGAGGGTGCCGCTGCCGATGCGGCCGCCCTCCTTGGCGAAGCCCGCGTACACGTCGAGTCCGTCGCGTCGGTCGGCGGCCATCAGAAGTCCCAGCCGTCGTCGGCGGCTTCGGTCTGCTGCTCGGCGACGGGCTCGGCGGCCTGGGCGAAGGCGTCGCCCGCCATTCCGGCCGCCAGGGTCGTCCCGTCGGCGGGGTCGATCAGCAGGAAGGACCCGGTGCGCCGGGAGTCGGCGTAGTCGTCGACGGCGAGCGGCTCGGCGAGGCGGACCGCGATCCGGCCGATGTCGTTGGCGACCAGCTGTCCGGGGTCCGGATGCTGGGACAGGTCGTCCAGGGTGAGCCGGGACGGGATGTCCTTGACGATCGCCTTGACCGTGCGGGTGGTGTGCTTGAGCAGCACCCGCTGGCCCACCGTGAGCGGCGTGTCGGCGACGTGGCAGACGGTGGCCGTCAGGTCCTGGCTGGTGGCGGGGGCGTCGCCGGACGGGACCAGCAGGTCGCCGCGCGAGATGTCGATGTCGTCCGTGAGGCGGACGGTCACCGACTGCGGGGTCCAGGCCACGTCGACCGGCTCGCCGAGCAGGTCGATCGCGGAGATCGTCGAGGTCTTCCCGGACGGCAGCACGGTCACGGCCTCGCCGACCCGGAAGGCCCCGGCCGCGATCTGGCCCGCGTAGCCGCGGTAGTCGGGGTGCTCGGCGGTCTGCGGGCGGATCACGTACTGGACCGGGAAGCGGGCATGGCAGGTGGCCAGGTCGTGGCTGACCGGGACGGTCTCCAGGTGTTCCAGGACGGTGGGGCCGCCGTACCAGTCCATGTTCGCGGAGGGCTCCACGACGTTGTCTCCGGCGAGCGCCGAGATCGGGATCGCGGTGATCTCCGGGACGCCGAGCGAGGCGGCGTAGGCGGTGAACTCCTCGGCGATCGCGGCGAAGACGGACTCCCGGTAGTCGACCAG
>NZ_JBTVYK010000015.1:0-110600 GCF_054788135.1 Streptomyces sp. O3 | reverse complement strand
AGCAGATCCTGCGTCGTCTCCACCAGCAGCGCGTCCGCACCGCCCGCGATCATCCCCTCCGCATTCTGCTGATACGCATCCCGCAGCACCGCATACGGGGCATGCCCCAGCGTCGGCAGCTTCGTGCCCGGCCCCATCGACCCCAGCACCCACCGCTGCCGCCCCGTCGAAGCGGTGAACTCATCGGCGACCTCACGCGCGATCCGCACCCCCGCCTGAGACAGCTCGAAGATCCGGTCCGCGATGTCGTACTCCCCCAGCGCCGCGAAGTTCGCACCGAAGGTATTGGTCTCCACACAGTCCACACCCACCGCGAAATACTCCGCATGCACCGCCCGCACAATGTCCGGACGCGTCACATTCAGAATCTCGTTACAGCCCTCCAGCTGCTCGAAATCCTCCAGACTCGGATCCTGCGCCTGAAGCATCGTGCCCATCGCCCCATCCGCCACCACCACTCGTGAGGCGAGCGCCTCGCGTAGGGCGTCGGCGCGGGTCTGGCTGGACGGTACGGGGGTCGGCAGCGTGGCCATGGATGTACTCCCTGGGATGCGACGGCTGTCGGCTTTGCACCCGCCGGAGGGCGAGCGCACGCGGCCAGGGTATCCGGGACCCCTGCCCTTATGGGAAGGGTGTCCACCGGGCGGGACGGGCTGTCGGGGGTGATGTGGCGGGAGCGAGTGGGGCGGCGGCGCGTTCCTGCTGTAGAGATGTCTGCGCGGATGTGTCGCGGAGCGGGTGCGCAACCATTAGGACAAGGTCGACATCGACCGATAGTGTTCAGCATTGTCGAACGATGGTGTAGACGACCTAGGCATGAAGCATGAGGCAGCACGAGGCAGAGGGGGCGCCGACCCGATGGCGAAGAACATCCAGTCGCTCGAGCGAGCGGCGGCCATCCTGCGGCTGCTCGCCGGCGGCGAGCGGCGCCTGGGACTCTCCGACATCGCGTCGTCACTCGACCTGGCCAAGGGGACGGCGCACGGGATTCTGCGCACGCTCCAGCATGAGGGCTTCATCGAGCAGGACTCCACGTCCGGCCGCTACCAGCTGGGGGCCGAGCTGCTGCGGCTCGGCAACAGCTATCTGGACGTGCACGAGCTGCGCGCCCGCGCGCTGGTCTGGACGGACGACCTGGCGCGCTCCAGCGGGGAGAGCGTCTATGTGGGGGTGCTGCACCAGCAGGGCGTGCTGATCGTGCACCACGTCTTCCGGCCCGACGACAGCCGCCAGGTGCTCGAGGTCGGGGCGATGCAGCCGCTGCACTCCACGGCGCTGGGCAAGGTCCTCTCGGCGTACGACCCGGTGGCGCACAGCGAGGTCGTGGAGGTCGAGCGCCAGACCCTCACCCCGCACACCGTCAGCGACCTGACCTCCTTCGAGGAGGTGCTCGACCTGACCAGGGCCCGCGGCTGGGCCGCGGACGTCGAGGAGACCTGGGAGGGCGTCGCCTCGGTCGCGGCGCCCATCCACGACCGGCGGCGGATGCCCGTCGGCGCGGTCGGCGTCACCGGGGCCGTGGAGCGGGTCTGCACCGACGGTGAGCTGCGGTCCGAGCTGATCGCCGCGGTGCGCGACTGCGCGCGCTCGGTCTCGCGGGATCTCGGCGCGGGCCGGTTCTGAGCGGCGTCCGCCGCCGCGCGCATCCCCGGTAACGATCCGGGATCCTCGCCACAGAAGTCCCACCGAACCCTTGACGTCACGTTAACCGTGGCGCAAAACTGCCGTTCATCGGTCGACATTGTCGAACACCTACCGGCAATACGGGGTAGGGTGTGGCAAGCGTGGATCGAGCATTCCGCCCTCACCGAGGGCTCGGACCACCGGAAGGAAGCCGGGGTACGACCTACTCGGTGTTCCCTCTGGACGAAGGACAAAGGAGTCGCGGGTGTCCAGCTCCGACATCTTCATTGGCGAGACCATCGGTACCGCCGTGCTCATCCTCCTCGGCGGCGGTGTCTGTGCCGCCGTCACGCTCAAGCGCTCGAAGGCGCAGAACGCCGGCTGGGTCGCCATCGCCTTCGGGTGGGGCTTCGCGGTCATGACCGCCGTCTACATGACGTCGCACCTCTCCGGCGCCCACCTCAACCCCGCGGTCACGGTGGCCCTGGCCATCGAGAACGGCGGCTGGGGCAAGGTCCCGGTCTACGTCATAGGCCAGCTGCTCGGCGCCATGATCGGCGCGGTGCTGGTCTGGATCGCCTACTACGGGCAGTTCCTCGCGCATCTGACCGACAAGGAGATCGTGGGCGGCCCCGGCGCCCAGGACACCGCGGTGGCCCGGTCCACCACGGAGCCCGGCCCGGTGCTCGGGATCTTCTCCACCGGCCCCGAGGTGCGTAACCCGGTCTACAACCTTGCCACCGAAATCATCGGCACCGTGGTGTTGGTCCTCGCGATCCTCACTCAGGGGCTTAACGATGAGGGCAACGGTCTCGGCACGCTCGGCGCGCTGATCACGGCCTTCGTCGTCGTGAGCATCGGTCTGTCGCTCGGTGGCCCGACCGGGTACGCGATCAACCCGGCCCGTGACCTCGGGCCGCGCATCGTGCACAGCCTGCTGCCGCTGCCGAACAAGGGGGGTTCCGACTGGTCCTACTCCTGGGTCCCGGTCGTCGGCCCCCTGATCGGTGGCGCCGTAGCCGCCGGTATCTACAGCATCGCCTTCGCGTAAGCCCCCGCACACAGACTTTCCAGGAGCAAGAACGTGACCGACGCACACACCGCTGGCCCCTTCATCGCCGCGATCGACCAGGGCACCACCTCCAGCCGCTGCATCGTCTTCGACAAGGACGGCCGGATCGTCTCCGTCGACCAGCGCGAGCACGAGCAGATCTTCCCCAAGCCCGGCTGGGTCGAGCACGACGCCACGGAGATCTGGACCAACGTCCAGAGCGTGGTCGCCGGAGCCATCTCCAAGGCGGGCATCACCTCCGCCGACGTGAAGGCGATCGGCATCACCAACCAGCGTGAGACCACGCTGATGTGGGACAAGAACACCGGCGAGCCCGTCTACAACGCGATCGTCTGGCAGGACACCCGCACCGACGCGCTGTGCAAGGAGCTCGGACGCAACGTCGGCCAGGACCGGTTCCGCCGCGAGACCGGCCTCCCGCTCGCCTCGTACTTCTCGGGCCCGAAGGTCCGCTGGCTGCTCGACAACGTCGAGGGGCTGCGGGAGCGCGCCGAGCGCGGCGACATCCTCTTCGGCACCATGGACTCCTGGGTCATCTGGAACCTCACCGGCGGCGTGAACGGCGGTGTGCACGTCACGGACGTCACCAACGCCTCGCGCACCCTGCTGATGAACCTCAGCGAGATGGCATGGGACGAGCGCATCCTGCACTCGATGGACATCCCGGCCGCGGTGCTCCCCGAGATCAAGTCCTCCGCCGAGGTGTACGGCACCGCCAAGGACGGCATCCTGAGCGGCGTCCCGGTCGCCTCCGCGCTCGGCGACCAGCAGGCGGCCCTGTTCGGCCAGACCTGCTTCGCCCAGGGCGAGGCCAAGTCGACGTACGGCACCGGCACCTTCATGCTGATGAACACCGGTCACACGCCCGTCAACTCGTACAACGGCCTGCTGACCACCGTCGGCTACCAGATCGGCGACCAGAAGCCGGTCTACGCCCTCGAAGGCTCGATCGCCGTCACCGGCTCCCTGGTGCAGTGGATGCGCGACCAGATGGGCCTGATCAACTCCGCCGCCGAGATCGAGACGCTCGCGTCCACGGTCGACGACAACGGCGGCGCGTACTTCGTACCGGCCTTCTCCGGCCTGTTCGCCCCGTACTGGCGCTCCGACGCCCGCGGTGTGATCGCCGGTCTCACCCGGTACGTCACCAAGGCGCACATCGCGCGCGCCGTGCTCGAGGCCACCGCCTGGCAGACCCGTGAGATCACCGACGCCATGACCAAGGACTCCGGCGTCGAGCTCACGGCCCTCAAGGTCGACGGCGGTATGACCTCCAACAACCTGCTGATGCAGACCATCTCGGACTTCACGGACGCGCCGGTGGTGCGCCCGATGGTCGCCGAGACGACCTGCCTCGGCGCCGCCTACGCCGCCGGTCTCGCCGTCGGCTTCTGGCCGGACACCGACGCGCTGCGCGCCAACTGGCGCCGGGCCGCCGAGTGGACCCCCCGTATGGCAGCGGACCAGCGGGACCGCGAGTACAAGAACTGGCTCAAGGCCGTCGAGCGGACCATGGGCTGGATCGAAGACGAGGAGTAATCACCCATGAGCACCCCCACCCTGCAGAGCGGCTCGGCCCTCCCGGCTCTCGGGCTGCATCCGGCCGGCGGCTCCCACCCGAGCCGCGCCGAGACTCGGGAGCAGCTGAGCAAGGCTACGTACGACCTCCTGGTCATCGGCGGCGGAATCCTGGGCATCTCCACTGCCTGGCATGCCGCCCAGGCCGGTCTGCGGGTGGCACTGGTGGACGCCGGTGACTTCGCCGGCGCCACCTCCTCCGCCTCCTCCAAGCTGCTCCACGGCGGTCTGCGCTACCTACAGACCGGCGCGGTGAAGCTGGTCGCGGAGAACCACTTCGAGCGGCGGGCGGTGTCCCGCCAGGTGGCACCGCACCTCGCCAACCCGCTCACCTTCTACCTGCCGGTCTACAAGGGCGGCCCGCACGGCGCGGCCAAGCTCGGCGCGGGCGTCTTCGCGTACTCGGCGCTGTCCGCGTTCGGCGACGGCGTCGGGCACCTGCTCAGCCCGGCCAAGGCCGCGCAGGACGTGCCGGAGCTGCGGACCGACAACTTGAAGGCCGTGGCCGTGTACGGCGACGACCAGATGAACGACTCCCGGATGGCCCTCATGACGGTCCGCGCGGCCGTCGAGTCGGGCGCCACGGTGCTCAACCACGCCGAGGTGACCGGGCTGCGGTTCACGCAGGGCCGGGTCACGGGCGCCGAGCTCAAGGACCGTACCGACGGCAGTGAGTTCGGGGTCAGCGCCCGCCTGGTGCTGAACGCCACCGGCCCGTGGGTGGACCACCTGCGCAAGATGGAGGACCCGAACGCGGCGCCGTCCATCCGGCTGTCCAAGGGCGCGCACCTGGTGCTCAAGCGCACCTCGCCGTGGAAGGCCGCGCTGGCGACCCCGATCGACAAGTACCGCATCACCTTCGCCCTCCCC
Organism: Streptomyces sp. O3; assembly: GCF_054788135.1. Lineage (NCBI taxonomy): Bacteria > Bacillati > Actinomycetota > Actinomycetes > Kitasatosporales > Streptomycetaceae > Streptomyces > Streptomyces sp. O3. The sequence continues at coordinate 105,457 of NZ_JBTVYK010000015.1, read as the reverse complement.
TGGGAGGACATGCTGCTGCTCGGTACGACCGACGAGGAGTTCGAGGGCGACCCGGCGGATGTCGCGGTCACCGAGCAGGACACCGCGCAGATCCTGGACGAGGCGGCCTTCTCGATCCGCGACCAGCAGCTGTCCCGCGACCTGATCACCTACTCCTTCGCGGGTCTGCGGGTGCTGCCCGGCGGTCCCGGCGACACCTCGAAGGCCAAGCGCGAGACGGTCGTCACCGAGGGCCGTGGCGGGATGCTGTCGGTCGCGGGCGGCAAGTGGACGACGTTCCGGCACATCGGCCGCACGGTCATGAACAAGCTCGCCGAGCTGCCCGGACACCCGCTGGGCGATGACATGGAGCCGATCGCGCACCTGCCGAAGAAGCTCCCGCTGCCGGGCATCGCCAACCCGCGCGCGGTCGCGCACCGCCTCCTGGTGGACGGTCCGGCCCCCGGACCGCGGATGTCCGCGGACACCGCGCGCCACCTGGCCACGCACTACGGCTCGCTGTCCTTCGACATCGCGCGGCTGGCCAACGAGGACGCGTCGCTCGCCGAGCGCATCCACCCGGACGCCCCGGAGATCTGGGCGCAGGTCGCCTACGCGCGCGACCACGAGTGGGCCGAGACAGCGGACGACGTGCTGCGCCGCCGTACGACGCTGACGATCCGGGGCCTGGACACCGACGACGTACGCGCCAAGGTCCAGGGGATACTCGACGCCAAGCGGTGAGCGTGCGCTGAAGCGCGCACGCGCTGAGGGGCGGCCGGTCGCGTACGGCCGCCCCTCTCGCATGGCCGGGCGGGCCGGGCCCGCGCACGGCCCCCTGGCCGAGGTGCCACGGGGTGTGTCACCGGGTGTGTCAGGGGGCTGCGGCGGCGCCCCGGCGACGCCGTAAGGTTGGCACGTACGTAAGGGATCGTCGGAAGGAGGCGCTGGGTGATCGAGCTCGAGGGGGTTCCCGAGCTGATCGACCCGGTCATGGTGGCCGCGTTCGAGGGCTGGAACGATGCCGGCGACGCCGCCTCCACCGCGGTCGCGCATCTGGACAGGGAGTGGAAGGGCGAGGTGTTCGCGGCGCTCGACGCCGAGGACTACTACGACTTCCAGGTCAACCGCCCCACGGTCTGGCTGGACGGCGGGGTGCGCAGGCTGACGTGGCCGACGACCCGGCTCTCGGTGGTCCGCATCGGCGGGGACAAGCCGCGTGACCTGGTGTTGGTGCGCGGGATCGAGCCGTCGATGCGCTGGCGCTCGTTCTGCAACGAGTTGCTCGGCTTCGCCCATGAGCTGGGCGTGGAGCTGGTGGTGGTGCTCGGCGCGCTGCTCGGCGACACCCCGCACACCCGTCCGGTACCGGTCAGCGGCGTCACGTCGGACGCGGACCTGGCCCGCACGATGAACCTGGAGGAGACCCGGTACGAGGGCCCGACGGGCATCGTCGGGGTGCTCCAGGAGGCCTGTACGCACGCGGGGGTGCCGGCGGTGTCGCTGTGGGCGGCGGTGCCGCACTACGTGTCGCAGCCGCCGAACCCGAAGGCGACGCTCGCGCTGCTGAACCGGCTGGAGGATCTGCTCGATCTGCGCATCCCGCTCGGCGAGCTGGCCGAGGACGCGCGGGCCTGGCAGATCGGCGTGGACCAGCTGGCCGCCGAAGACAGCGAGGTCGCGGAGTACGTGCAGACACTGGAGGAGGCGCGGGACACCGCGGAGCTGCCCGAGGCGTCCGGCGAGGCGATCGCCCTGGAGTTCGAGCGGTATCTGCGCCGCAGGGACGGCGGTCCCGGACACGGGCCCGGACACGCGACGGACGGCGGGGAGGGGAGCTCCTATCTGCGGGAGAACCCGAGCGGCCGCACCCGCCCGCCGAAGCCGCCGCTGCCGGACCCGCCGACGGCCGGGCCGCCGTCAGCCGAACCGCCGTCGTCGTCGGACGCGCCAGACGTGACGGACGCCGAGGGGGACGACGATCCCTCCGGCTCGGAGAGCTGACACCGTGGGGCGGCGCTGTGGCAGCGCCGCCCCTCGGTGCGTCGGACCGGCTGGGCCGGCCAGGACGCGTAAGACCGGTCAGACCTGGTCGACCGCCACCACGTCGTACTCCGTGTCCGGTGTGGGCTCCACGTCGAAGCGGGAATTGGGCAGGTAGAGCCGCCCGCCCCACGCGGCCACGGTCGTGGGGATCCTGAACCGCGGGTCGGTGATGCGCGTGAGCGCCCGGCCGCGGGTGCCGGTCCTGTTCAGGGTGAAGACATCGACGGCGTGCTGCCGCTGCTGACAGATGTACAGCGTCCGGCCGAGCAGCAGCAGCCCGTCACCGTTGGGGATCTTCGCCCCGCCCAGGTCGACCGCGCTCGCCACTCCGCTGCGCGGGTCGACCCGCATCAGACTGCCGCCGTTCGCGACGGAGTTGACCACGAGCAGCGCGCTGCCGTCGGGGGTGCGTTCGATGCCGTTGGCCGTCACCTTCTCGGCCGTGAACGAGCCGAGCTCGTATAGCTCAGTCGTTCACACCTTGTCGCGCTCCCGACTGCCCCCTACGACGGGTACGGTGACGGGTACCCACGCCGCACGTATCACGCACGGCGACGCCGAAGCCATCCATGCCCCAACCGTCTCTCCGGGCAGACCCGTTCGTGCCTTAAGGCTCAGACTTTCGGCTACGCCATGCTACCGACCGCGCCGCGACCGTGGGGCCGGGATGCGACTCCTCCCAGGCGTGAACGCCGGGGCCTCCTCGCAAGAATCAGGTGACGCCCTCGGGGCGGAAGCCGTCTTTCGCAGAAGACGCTGACACCTCATCACACGACGCGTTCCCCCGCAGTGCTTTCAGCTCCCGCCAGGACGCAGACAGGGCACAGGCAGGGCACACGCCTGAGGCGCCGGACGCGTTCCGCTCGTCCGGCGCCTCAGGTCACGGCGTCCTACAGGGCGACCCCGAGCAGCGCGTCCACGGCACGCGAGACGACACCGGGCGCCCCCTCGCTCGTACCGCCCGCCGACTCCTGGAGGTCGGCCCAGCGGTCGACGGCCGCGAGCGCGGCGGGCGAGTCCAGGTCGTTCGCGAGCGCCGTACGGATCTCCTCCACCAGGGCGTCGGCGGGCGGGCCGTCCGGGCGGGAGACCGCGGCCCGCCAGCGCCCGAGCCGCGCCACGGCGTCCGTGAGCACCTGGTCGGTCCACTCCCAGTCGGCGCGGTAGTGGTGCGCGAGGAGCGCCAGGCGGATGGCGGCCGGGTCGACGCCGGAGCGGCGCACGGCCGAGACGAAGACCAGGTTGCCCTTGGACTTGGACATCTTCTGGCCGTTCAGGGCGACCATGCCCGCGTGCACGTACGACCGGGCGAAGGGGTATTCGCCGGTGAGCGCCTGGGCGTGGGACGCGCCCATCTCATGGTGCGGGAAGGCCAGGTCGGACCCGCCGCCCTGGATGTCGAAGCCCATGCCCAGGTGCTCCAGGGCGATGGCGACGCACTCGATGTGCCAGCCGGGGCGGCCGCGGCCCAGGCTGCCGCCGTCCCAGCTCGGCTCGCCGTCGCGGGCGGCCGTCCAGAGCATCGGGTCCAGCGGGTTCTTCTTGCCCGGACGGTCCGGGTCGCCGCCGCGCTCGGCGGACAGCAGCCGCATGGCCTCGGCGTCCAGCCCGGAGACCGCGCCGAAGTGCGCGTCCGACTCCACGGAGAAGTAGATGTCGCCTTCGAGTTCGTAGGCGGCGCCGTTGTCCCGCAGCCGCTCGACCAGCGGGATGATCGCGGGTATCGACTCGACCGCGCCGATGTACTGCCGCGGGGGCAGCATCCTGAGGGCGGTCATGTCCTCGCGGAAGAGCGCGGTCTCGCGCTCCGCGAGCGCGGTCCAGTCCTCGCCGTCGCGCTGGGCGCGCTCCAGCAGCGGGTCGTCCACGTCCGTGACGTTCTGCACGTAGTGGACCTGCCGCTTGTTGTCGAGCCACACGCGCTGGACGAGGTCGAACGCGTTGTAGGTCGCCGCATGACCCATGTGGGTGGCGTCGTACGGCGTGATGCCGCAGACGTAGAGGCGGGCGACGGGACCGGGCTCAAGCGTGACGAGTTCACCGGTCGCGGTGTCGTGGATCGTGAGGTCGCGGCCCGTGCCGGGCAGGGCGGGGACCTCGGAGGCTGGCCAGGCATGCATGTGTCGAGCCTAACCGGATGAATGTTCCAGATACGAACCGGACGGGTGACCTTGGCTGATTCGACACCCTTGCGCGAAGGGCTTGGGGTGTGCAGAGCCCTCTGAGTTCTCCGGGTGTGCGGGGTCTCTCGGGTCTCATGGTCTAAGGGTCTAGACGGGCGGCCAAGGGATCGCGGGCCAGTCGCCCGACGGCGCGGGGTGCCGCCCGCTGGTCCGCAGCGCCGATACGCGGCCGCGCAGGGCCGCCAGTTCGGTCCGGGTGATCAGTTCGGCCAGACGTGCGGCGAGCGGGCCCGCGTCCAGGTCGGCGGCGAGGCGGCCGAGCACCTCGACGGCCTCGTCGGTCAGCGGCTCGCCCGCCCAGCCCCACAGCAGCGTGCGCAGCTTGCCCTCGGCGTTGAAGGTGACCCCGTGGTCGATGCCGTACAGCCGCCCGTCGGCGGTCGGGAGCAGATGACCGCCCTTGCGGTCGGCGTTGTTGATCACCGCGTCCAGGACGGCGAGCCGCCGCAGCCTCGGGTCGTCGGCGTGCACCAGCAGCGCCGTGCGGCCCTGCTCGACCTCGGCGAAGCCGATCGCCTTCCAGCCGTCCGCCGGTTCCTCGCGGTCCACCAGGGCGAGCAGCTCCGGGGCCGTGTCCTGTGGGGCGGCCTCGATCCACAGCTGGCACATGCCCTCGCCGTACGGTCCGTCGCGCAGCACGGTCGGTGGCACCAGGCCCCAGCCCATGGCCTCGGCGACCTCGTACGCGGCGACCTCGCGCTGGGCGAGGGTGCCGTCGGGGAAGTCCCACAGGGGCCGCTCCCCCGCGACCGGCTTGTAGACGCACGCGGCGCGCTCGCCCGCGTACTCGACCGAGCAGTACAGCACCGCGTTCGACGCCTCGCGGATCCGGCCCTGTACGGCGAGCTCACCGCGGGCGAGCAGCTCCCTGTCGGCCGTCACGCTCCGCGGCGATATCCGTTCTGGCGCGGACATACGTGTCCCTCCGGGTCGAGTGGCAGGCTGCACAGCGGACACGGCGGGCGTCCGGCGTTCACGACGTCCAGGGCGCGTTTGACGAACGCCCTGGCCTGGGTTCCGGACAGGCGCACCCGCAGCATCGGGGGGCCGTTCTCGTCGTCCTGGAGCAGCCGCTCCTCGGCCTCGGCCAGGTCCTCCTCGTCGTCCGCGTCCAGCTCGACCAGGGCCTGCGCCTCGACGACCATGCACTGGTCGTCGCCGTCCCAGGCCAGGGCCATGGTGCCGACCCGGAACTCCTCCTCGACCGGTATGTCGAGCGGCGCGCTGTCGGCGATCTCGGCGGGCGCGACGGCGGGCACCGGGGCGCTGCCCCCGCTGCGCCGTACGACCTCGTCGAGCAGTTCGTCCATACGCTCGGCGAGCGCGGCGACCTGTGTCTTCTCCAGGGCGACGCTGGTGACCCTGCCTCCGGCCGAGGCCTGGAGGAAGAACGTACGGCGTCCGGGGAGCCCGACCGTACCCGCCACGAAGCGTTCCGGCGGGTCATAGAGGAACACCTGACGGGACACGTCCTGGCCTCTCCCTAGGTTTCGGCTGGTGCTGCGGCTGGCTCGTCGGCTGGTTGCGACTAGTTCACCCTACTGCGGGCGGCGATCACGGTGCTCCCGCACCGCCGCCGACGGTCGCGTCCGAGGTGCCGCGATCCGGGGCGTTGGGGCGCGGGGCCAGTGAGCCGAGGTCGCCGGTGTCGCTGAGGCGCAGCAGGAAGGGGCGCAGCCGGGTGTAGCGGATCGCGGTGATCGAGCTGGGCTCGACGGAGATCCGCTGGAAGAGGTCGAGGTGGAGGCCCAGCGCGTCCGCGACGACGGACTTGATGACGTCGCCGTGCGAGCACATCAGATAGACGGCCTCCGGTCCGTGCTCGCGCTCCACGCGCGCGTTCCAGTCGCGTACCGCCTCGGTGGCGCGGTGGCGCATGGCGGCCATCGACTCGCCGCCGGGGAAGGCCGCCGCGGACGGGTGCTGCTGGACGACCTCCATCAGCGGCTCGTCCATGAGCTCGGCGAGCTTGCGGCCCGCCCAGTCTCCGTAGTCGCACTCGTTGACGCGTTCCTCGGTGTGCAGCGCGAGGCCGGGGCGCGCGGCGAGCAGCGGCGCGAGGGTCTCCCGGCAGCGCTGCAGCGGGCTGCTGACGGCCGCCGCCAGCGGGATCGCGGCGAGCCGCTGGGGCAGGGCCGCGGCCTGGGCGCTGCCGTGCTCGTCGAGTCCGACACCCGGTGTGCGCCCGGCGAGCAGGCCCGCGGTGTTGGCGGTCGACCGTCCGTGTCGGACGAGGATCAACGTCGGCATGCGGCCACCCTAGGGCCTGCGGTCGCGGGGGCGCGGACAGGGTCTGGGGAGCGCCTTCCGCTGGGCCGGTTCCGCTTCCGCTAGGCCAGTTCCGCCTCGGAGGTCGCGGGGCCGCCCAGGGCGTCGCGGCGCTTGGGCGTGGCCAGGGAGACCATCGCCCGCCAGCCGGCGGCGCGTTCGTACGCGTACACGGCGTGGATGCCCGCGGCGAGCGCCGCCGCCTTGGGTTTCGGCCAGTTCAGGATCTGTCCCATCCGGGCCATCACGGCGATGCTGACGTCGCGGTAGACGCGGATCTCGGCGAGTGCGCAGTCGCGCAGGATGCGCTGGATGGTGCGGCCGTGGCCCGCGCGGGCGAGCCTGAGGAGTTCCTCGTGGCAGTAGGCGAGGTGGTTGTCCTCGTCGTTCGAGATCATCGTGATGGCCTTGCCGAGCTCGGGGTGGTCGGCGAAGTACTTGCGGAGCATCACCATCTGGTCGGCGGCGCGCTGTTCGGTCACGCGGCTGTGCGACAGGTAGGTGATGATGTCGAGTTCGCTGAGCTGCTCGTCGCGGCGCAGCTGCTCGTGGGCGAGTCCGATGCCGCGCTTCTCCAGCAGGTGTGTGTAGTCGGTGTCCTCGGGGACGTCGACGGGGGTGAGGCCGCGCTTCTTCATCAGAGCGTGGAAGATCCGGCCGTGCTTGTCCTCGTCCGCGCCGTGCCGCGCGACCTTCGGGGCGAGTGCGCGCTGACTGTCGGGGATCAGCGCGGCGATGCGGCCGTTCTCCCAGCCGCCCTGGGATTCGCCGGTGGCGGCGATGGAGCAGAACAGCTGGAACGACACGTCGTTGTCGATGATCTCCTGGAACAGGCTCCTGGCCGAGAGCATGCCCGCCACCTCCTAGCAGGGACCGCAGCTACCACGAGTGAAGTCCCCCGCACGGCGTCGGGCAATAGCTGCGCGGGGCGACTCCACCGAAAGGAGGACCTGAGGTTTACGGAGCGGCAGATCGGTCGGCGGGCGGGGCGCGCCCCGTAACCGTCCGGTGCGTGGGGCGTTGTACGGGTGACGGCCGTGGCGGGGAAGACCCCCGAGCCCCCACCACGGCCGTGGGGACCTCCCGTCGAGGTCGCGCCTTGGATCTCACGCCTTGGGTTACGCCAGTCCCGCGCGCTCCAGCGCTTCCGTGCCCGCGCGCAGCGAGGCGATCCGCTCGTCCAGCGTGAACCCGGCGGGGGCCAGGGTGAGGGTGGTGACTCCGGCCTCGGCGTAGGCCCGCATCCCGTCGGCGATGCGGTCGACGGAGCCCAGCAAGGTGGTCTGCTCGATCAGTTTCTGCGGCACGGCGGCGGCCGCGCCCTCCTTGTCGCGGTTCAGGTACTTGTCCTGGATCTCGGCTGCTTCCTTCTCGTAGCCCATGCGCTGGGCCAGCTGGTTGTAGAAGTTCTGCTGACGGCTGCCCATACCGCCGACGTAGAGCGCGGTGTAGGGGCGGAACATGTCGGCCAGCGCCGGGACGTCGCCGTCGGCGCCGACGGCGAGCGGCACCGTCGGGCAGACGTCGAAGCCCTCCATGGCGAGCCCGGCCTTCTCGCGGCCCGCCCTGATGTGCTTGATCGCGGTGTCCTGGAGGTGCTCGGCGGACGGGAAGATCAGCAGGGCGCCCTCGGCGATCTCGCCGGTCTGCTGGAGGTTCTTCGGACCGATCGCCGCGATGTAGACGGGGATGTGCTCGCGGGCCGGGTGGACGGTGAGCTTGATCGGCTTGCCGGGGCCGCCGGGCAGCGGCAGCGTCCAGTGCTCGCCCTCGTAGGACAGGCGCTCCCTGGCCATCGCCTTGCGGACGATCTCGACGTACTCGCGGGTGCGGCGGAGCGGCTTGTCGAACTTCACGCCGTACCAGCCCTCGGAGACCTGCGGGCCCGAGACGCCGAGGCCGAGGCGGAAGCGGCCGCCGGAGAGCGAGTCCAGGGTGGCGGCGGTCATCGCGGTCATCGCGGGCTGGCGGGCCGGGATCTGCAGGATCGCCGAGCCGACGTCGATGCGTTCCGTCTGGGCGGCGACCCAGGACAGCACCGTGGGTGCGTCCGAGCCGTACGCCTCGGCGGCCCAGCAGACCGCGTAGCCGAGTCTGTCGGCCTCCTTGGCGACGGCGAGATTGTCCGCGTCCATCCCGGCGCCCCAGTAGCCGAGGTTGATCCCGAGTCGCATGGGCCGATCCCCTTACTCATCAGTAATGTCAGTGTTGCGGGGACTGTAGCGCGCCGGCGCACGATCCGTCAGGGTGCGGTCGTCCACAGGCGCACCACGGGGTGAACTCCGGCCAGTAACCTCAGCGCCCATGGAGCAGAGGCATCTCGGCCGTACCGGCCTGCGTGTGTCCCGGATCGGTCTCGGCACACTCACCTGGGGGCGGGACACCGACGAGCGGGACGCCGCCGATCTGTTGAAGGTGTTCTGGGAGGCGGGCGGCACGCTGGTCGACACGGCGGACGTGTACGGCGACGGGCAGGCCGAGTACCTGCTCGGACAGCTGATCGAGAGCCTCGTTCCGCGCCGTGACCTGGTGATCGCGACCAAGGCGGGCAGCGTGCCGGACCCCGACCGGCGTTTCGACGGCTCGCGGGGGCATCTGCTGGCGGCGCTGGACGCGTCCCTTGAGCGGCTCGGCACCGACCATGTGGATCTCTGGCAGCTGCACGCGTTCGATCCGTACACGCCACTGGAGGAGACGCTCCAGGCGCTCGATCTGGCGGTCAGCAGCGGGCGGGCGCGCTATGCGGGGGTGTCCAACCTGTGCGGGTGGCAGCTGGCGAAGGCGGCCACCTGGCAGCTGGCGGCGCCAGGCATACGCACCCGGCTGGCCAGCACCCAGTTGGAGTACTCGCTGTTGCAGCGCGGCGTGGAGCGCGAGGTGCTGCCCGCGGCGCTGGACCTGGGCGTCGGGCTGCTGCCGTCGTCGCCGCTCGGGCGCGGTGTGCTGACCGGAAAGTACCGGCAGGGCACGCCCGCGGACTCGCGGGGCGCCTCCGAGCACCTCGCGCCGTTCGTCGCCCCGTATCTCGACGACACGGCGGGCCGGATCGTGGACGCGGTCACCACCGCGGCGGACGGGCTGGCCACGACGCCGCTCCAGGTCGCCCTGGCGTGGGTCAGGGACCGGCCGGGGGTGGCGGCGCCGATCGTCGGCGCGCGCAACGCGCCGCAGCTCACGGCGGCGTTGTCAGTGGAGGCGCTTAGTCTTCCTGACGAGATCTGCCAGGCGCTCGACGACGTGTCGGCGCCCGTGCACCGCTATCCCGATCAGGACTGGAGCACGCTGTGAGTACGGAGTCCGCCGCCGCGGAAGAGACCGGCGCGGCCGCGCGCACGCGGGATGCCGCGACGGACCACGCCGAGGCCGCGCGACCCGAGACGCCGGGCCGCGCTCCCGAGGAGCCGCCCGGCGACGCCGAGACGCCGTCCGCCCCGGCGGACGCGCCCGCGCGGCACACGGATGAGCCCTCGAACGGGCCCGCGGCGGGCGCGGAGACGGCGGGCGACGCGGCCGCGGGCGAAGCTGGCGGGGAAGTCCGCGAGGGACCTTCCGGCGCCGAAGCGGGTCCGCCCGCGGACGGGACCGCCGCAGGCGGAGACACCTCGGGCGACGCGGCCGCGGCGGAAAGAGCCGAAGGCGGCGCAGCCTCGGGCGACGGCACTGGCGGGCAGGGCGGCGAGGACCCTTCCCCGGCCGAGGCGGACAGACCCGCGGACGAACCCGCCGCAGGCGGAGAGATCTCGGGCGGCGCGGTCGCGGGGGGAGGGGGCGACGGTGGCGAGGCCGGAGGGGACGGCGGGGGGCTTTCCGAGGCCGAGGTGGAGTTGGCCGCGCAGCGGGAGCTGCGGGAGCGGATCGCGCAGCGCAAGGCCGAGAAGCAGGGGCCCGTGGAGAGCGGGGCCAAGCTGAGCGGACCGGCCGCCGATCTGCTGGCGGCCGTGCGGGCGGTGGAGAGCGGGGCCAAGCCGGTGGCGGCCGTGTTCCAGAAGCCCCTGACCGAACCTCGGTCCGCCGCGTCCGAGTCGGCGTCGCCTGGGTCGGCGTCGCCCGCGTCACGGGACTCGGTGCGGGCCGCCGCGCCGGACCCGGCGCGCGCCGGGCGGCCCGGCGGCGTGGGGACCGCGGCGTCGCAGGAGATGCGGCCCGCCGCTGAGGCGGTCGAGGCGGTGGCGGCCGTGCTCGGCGAGTACGGCGCGCCCGCCGCGCTCGCGGAGCGGGCCGCGGCCGTGCTCGGGGACGGCGCGGCGGGCCAGTTGCGCGATGACCCCTGGCTGCTGCTCCGTATCGCGGGGGTACGCCCCGAACAGGCCGACGGCTTCGCGCGGGCCCTGCTGGGCGAGGCCTGCGGCCCCGACGACGCGCGCAGGGGCCGGGCGGTCGCGGTCTGGCTGCTCGAACAGGCCGCGCTGGCGGGCCACACCGTCCTCGACGCCCCGGCCCTGCGGACCGCGCTCGGGCAGCGCGGCGTCCCCGACCCGGACGCCGCGGTGCAGAGCGCCATCGCCGAAGGCGACGTACTCGTCTTCCAGGACGCCGTGGAGGACGCCCCCGCTCCCGCTCCCGCCGCGCCGGGTGAAGAAGGCGAGGAGCGGCCGGTACGGGTGCGGGTGGGCCTGGAGCGCTGCGCACTCGCCGAGGAGAGCCTCGCCGACGGGCTGGCCCGGATCGTCAACTCGCTGGCGAAGGAGGACGGTTCGGAGCAGGCGCGCTGGGAGTCCGCCGGGACGGCCCGGAGTTCGGCGGCCGAGTTGCTGCGGGCCGCCGCGAGCCATGGCCTGGTGCTGCACACCGGCGGTGAGGCGGCCAGGGCCGAGCCCGCCGCGCTGGTCGCCGCCGCGCGCGAACTCGGCCTGCGGGTCTGCGCCGCCGCGCACAGCACGGACGGACGGGACAGGTTCGCGCGACTGCTCCCGGCGGGCGGGGCGGAGGAGATCGCGGGGGCTGAGGCGGAAGCGGACGTGACCACCGTGTCCGGGCTGCTGTCCGGCGCCGAGGGCCCCGGACGGGACGCCGAGGGCGCGTTGGCCCTCGATCTCCTGGTCGTCCTGGACACGCCCCAGCTGGACGTGGAGACCGCCGCGATGCTCGTGGAGTCGCTGCCGGACGGTGCCCGGCTGGTGCTGAGCGGCGACCCCGGAGTCCTGTGGTCGGCCGGAGCCGGGCGGGTCTTCGCGGATCTGCTGGCCGCCCGTGTCTGCCCGCAGATCGTCTCCCGCACCCCCGATCCGGGCCCGCTCGGCGAGCTGGTCTCGGGCATCGGGGTCGGCGAGCTGAACCAGGTGGCGGCACCCGACAAGGAGGTCGTGATCGTCCCCGTGCGGGACGCGGGCGAGGCGGTGCACCGCACGGTGCAGCTGGTCGCGGACTCGGTGCCCAGGGCCGTCGGCGTTCCCGCCGAGCACACCCAGGTGATCACCCTCGGGCACGGCGGGGCCGCGGGCACCCGCGTGCTCAACGCCGCGCTGAAGGAGCGGCTGAACCCCGGACCCGGCCGCTTCGGCGGCTTCGACCCCGGTGACCGCGTCGTGCACACCCCGGTGCCCGGCCGCATCGCGCCGGGGCGTGTGGTCCGCGCGGACACCGAGGGGCTGCACCTGGACTGCGCGGGCACGCCCGTGGTCGTACCGAAGGAGCGAGTGGGGCGCACGGTGCGGCACGGCTGGGCGCTCACCGCGCACCAGGCCGTGGGCTGGCGCTGGCCCGCCGCGGTCGTGGTCCTGCCAGGCGACGAGGTACGGGCGCTGACCCGCGCGTGGGTGTACACGGCCTTCGGGCGCGCCGAGCGGCACCTGTCCGTGGTGCACGGAGTCGACCAGGCGCTGGTCCGGGCCGTCGCGGAGGTCTCCGCGAAGGAGCGCACCACCCGGCTGCGGACCCTGCTGCGCGCCCAGATCCCCTCGACGACGGCGTAGCGCGGCGCTCTACGGCTCCGGGCTTGGGCACCGCCTCGGGGTGCCCAAGCCCTCCGCCGGGTCAGCGTTCGGCGTCGAGTGGGTCCAGGTCGTCGTCGCCCAGATCGTCGCCCAGGGCGTCGTCCAGGACGCCGCGGACCGGGAAGCGCTCGTCGTCGGGTTCCTCGTCGAAGACCGTGCTGACGTCGAAGCGGCAGACGATCTGCTGCGGGTCCGCCTGCTCGAAGGGCGTGTCGAGCCACTCCCCCGGTTCGGCCGGAGTGTCCGCCGCGGTCACCCACAGCGTGGAGTCGCCCTCGTCGAGGCCGAACTCCTTGTACCGGGAGGCGATCTCGTCCGGCTCGAACTCGCCGAACAGCACGCCCAGCGCGGCATGCACGCTGCCGCCGACCACCCCCGCGGCGGACGCCTTGTCCGCCTCGGTCTCCGCCTCCAGGTCGGCGACCCGTTGGGCCTGTGCGAGCAGCCGCTGCGGCTGGGCCACCGCGTAGTCCCGGCGGATCAGCACACTGAGCGCGCTCGGCTCGTCGGGCCCGGTGTACGGCGGCAGGGTGTCCTCGGCCCCTGGGATCTCGAACGGCGTGACCTCGTCATACCGGTCGTAGAGGACTTCGTCGTACGCCTCGGCCGCCGCGGCCAGCTCGTTGAACGCGTCGTAGACGGCCTGGTCGTCCTCCCCCGACCGGCTCTCGACCGCCGCCAGGTGACGGTCGAGAGCCGCCTTGACCGCTTCGGCGGCGGCGCGTACCTCGGCAGCGGTGGGCTGCGCAGCATCAGACATAGTGCAGACGCTATCCGTACCAGGGTGTTGCCCGCACAATAGATGCCGATGCCGGAATACGAATTTGTCGACGTGTACGTTCCGCGCGGGGTCTCCCGCAAGGAAGCGACCCGTCTCCTCACCGACCACGCGGAGTACGGGCACTGGGAGTTGGACCGACTGAGCCTCCACCGGGACGGCAGTCGCAGGGTGCGGCTGCGGCGGCGGATCATCCGCCAGCTGCGCGCCACCTGGTGACGGCGGACCACGGGCGGAAACGGAGTGGGCCCCGCCGCGGGGGGGCCCACTCCGTTCACGGTGTCACTCGCGGCTACGCCGCGCGGCGTGCCCTGCGGTACAGGACGGCGCCCGCGAGGAGCAGCCCCGCGCCCGCGGGCACGACGACGCCGACCGGCAGGTCGCTGCCGGTCTGCGCGAGCCGCTCGGAGCCCTTGGGCGGGGTGACGACCTGCGTTTCCGGCCCGTCCTGCGCCACCGGCTTGTTCGGCTCCGGGCTCTCGGGGACCTCCGGTGTCTTCGGTGTGCCGGGGGTCTCCGGCTTCTTCGGGGGCTCCGGGTCGGTGTCGTCCGCGGGGGGCGGCGCCTCACCGGAGTCGTTGACGCAGTCGTTGCCCGTCGTGCCGTTGCCGAGACCGCCGACGGTCACGGTGTTCCCGCAGGCGTTGACGGGTACGGTGACGGGCGCCTGGATGACGTTGCCGGAGCCGATGCCGGGTGAACCGGTGCTGCCGCCTTCGGCGTTGGACCCGCCGCCAGACGGCGCGCCCTGGTCCGCGCCGCCGCTGCCGCCCGAGCCGTCGTCGCCGCCACCGTCGCCGGAGTCCTGGCCGGAGCCGCCGTCCGCGTTACCCGTGGAACCGCCCGTCGAACCGCCCGCGGAGCCGCCGCCGGAGTCGTTGGCGCAGCTGTTGCCCATCGCCGGGTTGAGCAGCCCGATGATGTTCACGGTGTTGCCGCAGACGTTGATCGGAGCGTTCACGGGAGCCTGAACGGTGTTGCCGGACAGCACACCGGGCGAATCCGACGCGGCGCCGTCCGCGCCCGAGTCGGCGTGCGCGTAGCCGCCGCTCGCGGCGAGCACGCCGCCCGCGGCCGCCACGGTGATCAGGCCCTTGCGTGTGATCTGTCGCATTGCTTCGTTCCCTGCCTTCCGCCTTCCGGATGACGCACGGACCTGCTGACCCGTGCGGGGAATGCCGATCGGCCCCGGAGTGCATGGCTCGCACTCCGGGGCCGATGAGCTCAGACCCTCATGGGGTGGGTCACAACGTCACTGGTTGACACAGGTGTTGCCGAAGGCGGGGTTCAGCAGCCCGATCACGGAGATCGTGTTGCCGCAGACGTTCACCGGCACGTGGACGGGGACCTGCACGACGTTGCCCGAGAGCACGCCGGGAGAGTGCACCGCGGCACCCTGCGCACCCGCGTCGGCGACGGCCGCGCCCGCACCAGCGAGCACGAGACCACCGGTGACAGCCGCGGCAGCAGCGACCTTCTTGATCATTGTTCCTCCTAGTTGGCAAATGCAGTCCCAGCTGCGGACTGCACACCTTGTAACGAGGAGGGAGTAATCAAGCTACGAGCTTACGAGTTCGTTCACTCGTCTCAGTCAGCACGGAACACGCTAGCGATTACGGAAGGATCTCCCCGGTGCCGCGCGGCACGGCGGGCGTCCGCGCTCAGCAGGCGTCGATGAACCGGTCGAGCACCCGCGCCCCGAACTTCAGCCCGTCCACCGGGACGCGCTCGTCCACACCGTGGAACATGCCCGCGAAGTCCAGCTCCGGCGGCAGCTTCAGCGGCGCGAACCCGAAGCAGCGGATGCCGAGGTCGTCGAAGGACTTGGCGTCGGTGCCGCCGGACAGCATGTACGGCACGGCGCGCGCGATCGGGTCCTCCGCCTTGAGCGCCGACTGGATGGCGTCGACCAGCCTGCCGTCGAAGTCGGTTTCCAGCGCCTTGTCCGCGTGGACGTCCTCACGCTGGACGCGGGGGCCCAGGATCCGGTCCAGATCGGCCAGGAACTCCTCCTCGTAGCCGGGCAGGAAGCGCCCGTCCACATGGGCGGTGGCCTGTCCGGGGATGACGTTCACCTTGTATCCGGCGCCGAGCATGGTGGGCGCCGCGGAGTTGCGCAGCGTCGCCCCGACCATCTTGGCGATGCCGCCGAGCTTGGCGAGCGTGGCCTCCATGTCCTCGGGGTCGAGCTCGGTGCCGAGCGCGTCCGAGAGCTCGTCGAGGAAGGACCGTACGGTCTTGGTGGGCCGCACCGGCCACTGGTGGCGGCCGAGCCGCCCGACCGCCTCGCAGAGTTCGGTGATGGCGTTGTCACTGTTGGTCATCGAGCCGTGGCCCGCCGTGCCGTCGACGGTGAGGCGCATCCAGTGCATGCCCTTCTGCGCCGTCTCGATCAGATAGAGCCGCAGTTCCTCGTTGACCGTGAAGGAGAAGCCGCCGACCTCGCCGATGCCCTCGGTGACGCCGTCGAACAGGTCGGGGTGCTTGTCGACCAGGTGCCGCGCGCCGTAGGTGCCGCCCGCCTCCTCGTCGGCGAGGAAGGCCAGCACGATGTCCCGCGGCGGCTTGCGGCCGCTGCGCAGCCGGTCGCGTACGACCGCGAGGGTCATCGCGTCCATGTCCTTCATGTCGACCGCGCCCCGGCCCCACACACAGCCGTCCGCGATCTCGCCGGAGAACGGGTGGTGCGTCCAGTCGTCGGCGTTGGCCGGTACGACGTCGGTGTGCCCGTGGATGAGCAGCGCGGGCCGCGAGGGGTCCTCGCCCTCGATCCGCGCCACCGTGGAGGCGCGTCCCGGATGGGACTCGATGATCTGCGGTTCGAGGCCGACCTCGGCGAGCTTCTCGGCGACGTACTCGGCGGCCTTGCGCTCGCCGGGGCCCGAGTGGTCGCCGTAGTTGCTGGTGTCGATCCGGATCAGGTCACGGCACAGGTCCACGACCTCGTCCTGGCCCGACACGGGCTCGGCCGCCCCGTCCTGCTTCGCCCTGCTCGACTCGCTCACGCTGCTTCCTCCCGCAGTTGCCGCTGGTGGTCCCTTGCCATCCTCCCGCGCGGACCGCGCGGGCCCAAGGCCGGGACCCGGCCGTCTCACGCCTGGCGGTCCGGCGCGAGACGGCCGGCGGTGTGATCAGGGTGCTCGGAATGTTTGCTATGGTTTTCCACGTCGCCGCGGGAGACCGGGGCCGACAGACACCTGGTCCGGGTGGCGGAATGGCAGACGCGCTAGCTTGAGGTGCTAGTGCCCTTTATCGGGCGTGGGGGTTCAAGTCCCCCCTCGGACACCGCGAGAACGCGGGTCGTGACTTCACGGTCACGGCCCGCGTTCTGCTGTCGGCACCTGGCTGACGGCACCCGACCGACGGCGCTCGGCTGACGGCGGGCTGGTGCGGCTGTGCACAATGGGCGGCATGTCTCGCCGCGCCTCCCGCTCCCCTCGCGCCTCTCGTATCCCTCGTACCCCTGACGCTCCTGTCGTGGGGGCCGCCTCGCCCTGCCCCTGCGGGCTGTCCGCGTCGTACGGCGCGTGCTGCGGGCGGCTGCACTCCGGTGCGGCGAAGGCCGCCACGCCCGAGGCTCTGATGCGGTCCCGGTACAGCGCGTTCGCGGTCGCGGACGAGGCGTACCTGCTGCGGACCTGGCACCCCGACACCCGGCCGCCCGGCATCAGCCTGGACAGCGGCACCCGCTGGGCGGGCCTGGAGATCCTGGCGACCACCGAGGGCAGCGCCTTCCACCGTACAGGGACGGTGACGTTCCGGGCCCGGTACACCGAGCGCGGGCGGCCCGGCTCGCTGTACGAGGTGAGCCGGTTCGCGCGGCTCGACGGGGACTGGGTCTACGTGGACGGGGACACGCGTCAGCAGCCGCCGTCCAGCTAGGGCGTGTACCGGAAGTCCCTTCGTCGCCCGATCGGACCAATCAAGGCCAAAAAGGGCACGTCAAGGGGGGTTCCCGAGCACCCTGTCCGGGTCAGGCATCATGAGGGCGACGTGCGCCGAGGCGGAGAGGGTTGAGTGTCATGGAGGCCGACCGGGTCGTGGTGGTGATGGGCGTGTCCGGTGCGGGCAAGTCCGCCGTCGGGGAGCTGCTCGCGGCTGAGCTGGACGTCCCGTACGCGGAGGCCGACGGCTTCCATCCGGCGGCGAACCTCGCCAAGATGGCGTTCGGCACTCCGCTGGAGGACGAGGACCGCTGGCCGTGGCTCGACTCGATCGCCGAGTGGGTCAAGGAGCAGGAGGGGCACGGCGGGGTGGTCAGCTGCTCGGCCCTCAAGCGCGCCTACCGCGACCGGCTGCGGGCGGCGGCGCCCGGTCTCGCGTTCGTGCATCTGAGCGGCGACCGTGCGCTGATCGCCGAGCGGCAGGCGGCGCGCGAGGACCATTTCATGCCGAGCTCGCTGCTCGACTCGCAGTTCGCGGCGCTGGAGCCGCTGGGGTCGGACGAGACGGGGGTCACCGTCGATGTGGCCCCGTCGCCCAAGGAGATCGCGACACACGCCGCGACCGAGCTGCGCGAGCTGTAGCCAGGCGCGCCGCCCCCCTGTCCGGTCCTAGGGCCTGCCCCCGGTCCTAGGGCCTGTCCGGCGGGTCCTAGGGCCTGTCCGGCGGCTTCCAGAGCGGGTGTTCCCGCTTCGCCCAGTCCCGCGATACGGTGCCGGTCCGCAGGCCGCGGCGGGCCTCGGGATCGCCGATGGCCATGCCGATGTGCCCGGCGATGACGACGCCCACCGCCAGCGCCAGCCAGTCGTGGACGAAGGTCGCCCCGGTACGCCAGGCCAACGGCGTCAGGCCCGTGAACCACATCAGCAGCCCGGTGCCCAGCAGGACCAGGACGGCCCCGGCGATCCAGCCCGCGTACGACTTCTGTCCGGCGTTGAACTTCCCGGCGGGGCGTCGGCCCTTGGCGCGCATCAGCGCGGCCCACAGCCAGTCCCGGTCGTGCGGGCCGAAGCGGTTCAGGCGGCGCAGGTCGGCGCGGAACGCGCGGGAGGCGAGTCCGGCCAGGAAGGGCGCCGGCAGCAGCAGCCCCGACCACTGGTGCACGGTGACCACCAGGTGGCGGCGGCCCACCAGTTGGGCGAGCTGGGGCACGTACAGACAGGCGGCCGAGAACAGGCAGACGCCCATCAGCACGGCGGTGGTGCGGTGCACCCAGCGCTCGGCGCGGGTGAACCGGCGTACGCGGGCGGGCTCTTCGGGCCGTGCGGGATCAGACGGTGGGGGCGTCGTCGCGGCCGTTGGACCGGCCGACCCAGGCGTCGACGTCATAGCCGCGCTCCTCCCAGTAGCCGGGGCGCACCTCGTCGGTGACGGTGATCCCGGACAGCCATTTGGCGGACTTGTAGAAGTACATGGGCGCGACGTACAGCCGCGCCGGGCCGCCGTGCGCGTGGCTGAGCGGCTCGTCCCTCATCCGCAGCGCCACCAGGACGTCGTCGCGGCGGGCCTGCCGCAGCGTGAGGCTCTCGCTGTACGTTCCGTCGAAGCAGGTGAAGCGCACGGCCCGGCCCGCTGGGCGCACTCCGGCGGCGTCCAGGAGGTCCCGGAGCCGTACGCCCTCGAAGGGGGTCTCGGGCACCCGCCAGCCGGTGACGCACTGGACGTCGCGGACGATCCGGGTCTGCGGCAGCGCGCGCAGCCGGTCGAGGGTGTAGTCGGCCGGGCGTTCGACCAGGCCGTCGACCGTCAGCCGGTAGGTGTCGGCGTTCTTCCGCGGGACCGACGAGGCGACCGAGTAGTAGCGGAACCCGCCGCCCGCGGGCAGCAGTTCGGTCAGTCCGGTGGGGTCCTTCTGGGCGATGGTCTCGACGGCGCGTTGCAGCAGCGGCGCGGCGCCGATGCCGACGGCGCCGAGGCCGAGCATGCCGAGGACGATCCGGCGGCCGACGGGCTTGCCGGTTTCCGCGCGGCCTGGGTCCGCGCGGCCTGGGTCCGCGTCGTACGGGGAGTGGCTCACCCTTCCGAGTTGAGCACCCGCGGCCGCTGGAGGCCAGGGGCCGCGGGTCGACGTCAGACTTCCGTCATTCTTGTACCGCGCGAGGTCACACGCGAAGTCACACGCGAGGTCACACGCGGGGTCATACGGAGGTGGTCGCGGACTCGCGCGACTCCGCGGCCTTCTCCAGCTGGAACGCCTCGTTGCCGAGCCCGATCCGGGCGTGCAGTGCGGGGTTTCTGGTGCGCAGCACCGCCCCGTACACCAGGCCGGTCACGGCGGCCGCGGCGATGATGCCGGGCAGGACCCAGCGCAGGGCCGAGCCGGGGCCCGAGTCGACCAGGACGGCGAAGTCCTTGACGGTGTAGACGGCGATGGTCGCGAGGGCGAGCCCGGCGACGGCGGCCGCGGCCAGGCGCCAGATCTGGACGCGGGCGGCGCCGCGCCGGACGAAGAAGGCGATCACGGCGGCGGACGCGGTGGCCATCAGGGTGATGACGCCGAGCGCGCCCACGTTGCCCATCCAGGTGAACAGCTTCAGTACGGGTGTGGTGGGGTCGCCGACCGGGCCGTCGTCGGTGATCGCGAAGGCGAGGACGATGACGAGGGAGACGCCGGTCTGCAGCAGGGACCCGGTGCCGGGGGCGCCGCTGGCGGAGTTGGTACGGCCGAAGGCGGCGGGCAGCAGGCCCTCGCGGCCCATGGCGAAGGCGTACCGGGCGACGACGTTGTGGAAGCTGAGCAGGGCGGCGAACATGCCGGTGAGGAACAGGACGTGCAGGACGTCGGTGAAGGTGCCGCCCAGCCTGGTCTCGGTGAGGGCGAACAGCAGGTTGGGGCCCTGCTCCGCGGAGGAGCCGACGATCGAGGAGGGACCGGCGGCGACGGTGAGCGCCCAGGAGCTGAAGGCGAGGAACAGCGCGGCGAAGCCCACCGCCAGGAACATCACGCGGGAGACGACGACATGCGGGCGGCTGGTCTCCTCCGCGTACACCGGGGCCTGCTCGAAGCCGACGAACGCGGCGAAGCAGAAGCACAGGGCGGTGCCGAGTCCGGCGCCGGTGAGGGTGTCGGGGTTGAAGGCGTGCAGGGACAGGCCCTCCTTCGCCGGGTCGGCGACGGCGGCGAAGTTGAAGATGACCACCAGGGCGACCTCGATGAGCAGCATTACGCCGAGCACCTTGGCGTTGAGGTCGATCTTCAGCCAGCCGAGTGCGCCGACCACGGCGACGGCCAGCAGCGCCGGTATCCACCAGGCGAGTTCGGTGTCGAGGTAGAGGTCGAAGAGCACGGAGACCTCGAAGCCGAAGATGCCGTAGACGCCGACCTGCATGGCGGAGTAGGCGACGAGCGCCACCAGGGAGGCCCCGACGCCCGCCGTGCCGCCGAGGCCGCGTGCGATGTAGGCGTAGAAGGCGCCCGCGTTGTGGACGTGTCGGCTCATCTCGGCGTATCCGACGCTGAACAGGATCAGGACCACGCCGAGCGCCACGAAGAGCAGCGGGGTGCCGACGATCCCCATCACGCCGAATGTCGTAGGCATGACACCCGCGACGACCAGCAGGGGCGCACTGGCGGCCAGCACGGAGAGCAGCAGGCCCAGGGTGCCCAGGCGCCCCGCGCGCAGGGCGCTGCCCTGCCCTTTGAAGGTGTTGATGCTGCTGTCCTCAGTGGTACGCGGTCTGCCGGTAGTCATGGCAGGGGGTGTCCTTTCCTCAGATCAGGCGGGGCGAACGGGTGGCGCAGACGGGTGGCGCATGGGTCAGGCGGAGCCGAGCGCGGCCGCGCGCGCGGCGCGGAAGGCCGCGGCCGGGTCGCGGTCCGGGTAGGCCCAGGGCTCCCAGGTCCCCTGCGGGCCGATCCGGTGGAACAGCGCGGCCGCCTCCGCCGCCCGGCCCTCGCAGAACTTGGCGTGGGCGAGGAAGTTGAGGTCGATCCGGTTCCTCGGGTGGGCGCCGCCGCCCCACTCGAGCCACCAGTCGAAGGCGGCCTTCATCACCAGGCGGGCGCGGCGGCCGGTCCAGTGCCCGGAGGCCACGGGGTCGGCCGGTTCGCTGCCGACCGTGGCGAGCACCCGGTACCGCTCGGCGTGCGCCACCACGGGCAGCACCGCCAACGGCGATCCTGGCTGGGCCTGTTCGGCCGCCCAGGAGGCGAAGTCGTACACCTCGTGCAGCGGGTCCTGCCCGGCCCCCGTACGGCGCTCGGCCAGCCGGGCGGCCATCAGGTGGTGGGCGTGGTGGTGCTCGGGGTGGCGGTGGCGCACCTCGTCGAACAGCTGGACCACCTCCTGCTCGGTGCCGAGCGTGCGGGCGAGGATGAGCAGGGCGAGCCAGGGCGTGGGATCGGGCGCGGCCAGTGCGGCGGCGGCGCGGCAGGCCTCCCGCGCCCGTTCGGCGCGTTCCTTGCCGCGCAGCGCCCGGAAGACGGCCGCGCAGGCGGCCAGTGCGGCGGCGTCCGCGCTCTCCGGTTCCGCGAGTCGCCACTCCTGGGCCCAGGATCCGGTGGACCGCGGCTGGCCCAGGACGACGAGGCGGTGTCCTCGGCGGTCCCAGTCGTCGCCCGTTTCGGCGAGCAGCGAACGGACCTCGGTCCAGCGCCCCCGGTCCAGCGCGGCACGCGCGGCGACCAGTTCGGTGTCGTCGAGTGCGGGGTCGAAACCCGGTGCGCCCCGTCTCCGGGAACGCCCCAGGGGTGGTGGCGGGGACAGCGGGTTTCCTCCACTGAGCGAGCGGCGAGCGGATGATCACGCACAGCAAACCGGTAGTGACAGCTCCGCGTCAAGACCGGTCTGGACCTGTCCGGCCGTCCAACTCCGTCCTCGCGTCCGCCAGTTGGCTTCCCACCTGCGCGGACACTCATTCCGGCCACGTGCGCGTACGCTGGCGGAATGTCTGACCTCTCGGCGCTTCCGCCCTTCGAGCTCGCCTTTCCGGGACCGTTGCGCGACAAGCTGGTCGCCGCTGTCCTGTCCGGGGCGAAGACGGCGACCACCGGGCTGCTGGCCCACTACGAGGCCGAGGGTGAGGAACTGCCGACGCCGGGGACGCGGAGCGTCCTGGTCGACTCGGACGGGCGCGGCGTCGCCGTGGTGGAGACCACCGAGGTGCGGACGCTGCCGCTCGCGGACGTCGGGTCGCGGCACGCGATCGACGAAGGCGAGGGCTACCGGAGCGTGGCGCGGTGGCGCGCCGCGCACGAGCGGTTCTGGCACAGCCCCGAGTCGCTGGAAGCGCTCGGCGACCCGGAGTTCCGCGTCGGCGATACGACGCCGGTCGTCACCGAACGCTTCCGGGTCGCCGAACGGATCGATCCGCCCGCCTGCTTGGATGGCGGGCATGAGCGCTGACGAACTGCTGGACATCGTCGACGAGCACGACCGGGTCGTCGGACAGGCCAGGCGCGATGTGGCCTATCGCGAGCGATTGCGGCACCGGGCCGTGTTCGTGCTGGCACGGGACGCCGACGGCCGGGTGTTCGTCCACCGCAGGACGGACACCAAACTGGTGTTCCCCTCGTTGTGCGACATGTTCGTGGGCGGCGTGGTCGGCGCGGGTGAGTCCTACGACGCGGCGGCGCTCCGCGAGGCCGAGGAGGAGCTCGGCGTCACGGGGCTGCCGCGCCCGCGGCCGCTGTTCAAGTTCCTGTACGACACCGAGGAGCACAGCTGGTGGTCGCACCTCTACGAGGTGCGCTGCGTGCTACCGGTGCGGCCCCAGGCGGAGGAGGTCGCCTGGCATGCCTTCCTGGACGAGAGTGAGCTGCGGCGACGGCTCGCCGACTGGGAGTGGGTGCCGGACGGGCTCGCGGCGTATGAGCGGCTCCTGGCGTTTCGCGCGGGGCGGGACCAGTCGGCGACGGGCTGAGCAACCGGTGACGGGCCGAGCGGCCCGCGGGGCCGAGCGGCCCGCGGGGCCGAGCGGCCGGCGGGGTCGAGCGGCCGCGCCCTCCGCGGGCGGCGGGGGTAGGGTCGTAAGGTGATCAACTTCGTGACGTCGCTCCGGCTGTGGTTCTCCCCGCGGCGCGTCCGCGAGGAGGGCGAGACCCCCGATTACCGCTTCTCACTCGCCAATGAGCGCACCTTCCTGGCCTGGGTCCGTACGTCCATGGCGCTGGTGGCGGGCGGCTTCGCCGTGAACCAGTTCCTGCCGGACCTGCGCTGGGGCTGGCGGGTGGGCCTCGCGGTGTCGCTGCTGGCGTTCGGCGCGCTGTGCGCGCTGCGCGCGGTGAACCACTGGCTGCGCTGCGAGCTGGCGATGCGGCGCGGCGAGGCGCTGCCCGCCTCCCGCTTTCCCGCCCTGTTGAGCATCGCGGTCGGCCTGGTGGCGGTGCTGATCACCGTGGCCGTGCTCGCCGGGTGGGTCGAGTGACCGGCGAGCCGCCCCGGCAGGCGCCGCTGCCCGCGCCCGAGCGGGACGCCGGGCTGCAGCCGGAGCGGACCCGGCTGGCCTGGCGGCGCACCACGCTGTCCTGCGCGGTGGCCGCGTCGCTGGCCGCCAGGCAGTCCCTGCGGGACGGGGGGTCCGGCGGGCTCGTGGCCCTGGCGGCCATCCTGGTGGTCTTCCTGGCCTTCCTGACGCTGACCCACTTCCGCATCCGTACGCTCACCGCGGTACGCCCGCGGGGTCTGCGCAGGCGGGAGGCGCTGGCCACGGCGGGGTGCGCGCTGGCGCTCGCGGCGTGTGCGGTGATGATCGTCGACTAGGGCGTCGCCCTCGCCGGTGTCGCCCGCGCCGGTGTCGCCCGCGGGGCGTATGTCCACTGTCCACGACGGTTTTCCGGCAAGGCACTGGACGCCATACCGACTGGTCGGCATGATGCTGAGTGGAGTCTGACCAGGAGGAGCGAACGTATGAGCTCAGACCAGCCCGCGGGCCTCGATCTCGACCGGCTGCGCGGCCATCTCGACCAGGAGCGGCCGGGCCTGCTGCGCGGACCGCTCACCGCGCGGCGGATCGAAGGCGGCCGGTCGAACCTCACCTACGCCGTGTCCGACGGCGCCTCCCGCTGGGTGGTGCGCAGGCCGCCGCTGGGGCATGTGCTGGCCACCGCGCACGACATGAAGCGCGAGCACCGGGTGATCAGCGCGCTGCACCCGACCGCGGTGCCGGTACCCCGGCCGCTGCTGCTGTGCGAGGACGACGCGGTACTCGGGGCGCCGTTCTACGTCATGGAGTACGTGGACGGCACCCCGTACCGCACCTCGCCTCAGCTCGCGGCGATCGGCCCCGAACGCACCAGGGACGCGGTGCTCGCCCTGGTGGACACGCTGGTCGAGCTGCACGCGGTCGACCCCGCCGAGGTCGGCCTCGCGGACTTCGGGCGGCCCGACGGCTTCCTGGACCGGCAGCTGAGGCGCTGGGGCAAGCAGCTGGACGCCTCGCGGGGCCGCGAGCTGGCCGGGATCGACGAGCTGCACGCCGCGCTCGGCCGCGCGCTGCCGGACTCCCCCGCGCCCGCGATCGTGCACGGCGACTACCGCCTGGACAACGTGCTGCTGGACGCGGACGACCGGATCGGCGCCGTACTCGACTGGGAGATGTCCACACTCGGCGACCCGCTGACCGACCTCGGGCTCCTCGTGATGTACAGCGAGCCGATTGAGCTGCCGGACTCGCCGATCAGCACCACCAGTTCGGCCCCCGGCCACCCGGCCCCGAGCGAGCTGGCCGAGCGGTACGCGGCCCTGTCGGGGCGGGATGTGTCGGCCGTCTCCTGGTACACGGCGTTCGCCTGGTTCAAGCTCGCCGTGATCCTGGAGGGCATCCACTGCCGCTACACGCTGGGCCAGACGGTCGGCGCCGGTTTCGACCGTATCGGCGAACTCGTCCCCGTCTTCATCGACCACGGCTTGACCACCCTCCAGGAAGGCTGACCCGTCATGGATTTCGCATTCGACGCACGGACCGAGGAGCTGCGCGCCCGGCTGCTCGCCTTCATGGACGAACACGTCTATCCGGCGCAGGACGTCGCGCAGCGGCAGCGAACCGCCCTCGACTCGCCCTGGGGCACCCCGCCCGTCGTCGAGGAGCTGAAGGCCGAGGCCCGCAGGCAGGGCCTGTGGAACCTCTTCCTGCCCGACGATGAGTACGGTGCCGGGCTCACGAACCTCCAGTACGCCCCGCTGGCCGAGATCACCGGCCGCAGCCCGCAGCTCGCGCCGACCGCGCTGAACTGCGCGGCCCCGGATACCGGGAACATGGAGGTGCTCGCCCAGTTCGGCGACGAGCGGCAGCGGAAGCAGTGGCTTGAGCCGTTGCTCGCGGGGGAGATCCGGTCGGCGTTCGCAATGACCGAGCCCGAGGTGGCCTCGTCGGACGCGACGAACATCGAGACCCGGATCGAGCGGGACGCCAACGGCGCCGACGGCGCGGAGTACGTCATCACAGGCCGCAAGTGGTACATCTCCGGGGCGATGAACCCGGACTGCAAGGTCTTCATCGTGATGGGCAAGACCGCCCCGGACGGCTCCGACGTCCGGCGCCAGCAGTCCATGGTGCTGGTGCCGCGGGACACCCCCGGACTCGAAGTCCGGCGCGCCATGCGGGTGTACGGCTACGAGGACCACTGGCACGGCGGCCACGCGGAGGTGGTCTTCGATCAGGTGCGGGTGCCGGTGGCCAACCTGATCGGCGAGGAGGGCGGCGGCTTCGCGATCGCGCAGGCGCGGCTCGGGCCCGGCCGTATCCACCACTGCATGCGGCTGATCGGGATGGCCGAGCGCGCGATCGAGCTGATGTGCCAGCGGGCCGTGTCCCGTACGGCCTTCGGCAGGCCGCTCGGCCAGCAGGGCGTCGTACAGGAGTGGATCGCCGACGCTCGGGTGGCCGTCGAGCAGCTGCGGCTGCTGGTGCTCAAGACGGCCTGGCTGATGGACACCGTCGGCAACAAGGGCGCGCACACCGAGATCCAGGCCATCAAGATCGCGACACCGCGCACGGTCGTGGACATCATCGACCGGGCGGTGCAGCTGCACGGCGCGGGCGGCGTGAGCCAGGACTTCCCGCTGGCCGAACTCTGGGCGGGGGCCCGGACGCTGATGCTGGCGGACGGCCCCGACGAGGTCCACCAGCGCTCGCTGGCACGACGGGAGCTGAAGAAATACCGGTGAGGGCGTCTGCCCCCGTGGCCTGCCTGCCGGGCAGGCAGGCCACGGGGGGCGAGGCCACCGGCCTGGGGCGTGCGGGCGCTGGGCTGGGCGCGCAGGCCCCAGAGGAGGCGCCCCCTACGGGCGCAGGGCGCGCAGCAGGAGGTCGGCGAGGTGGTCGGCGACCTCCTGGGGGGTGAGCGGGCCGTCGGGGCGGTACCAGGTCGACAGGTGGTGCACCGACCCGAAGTGGTAGTCGACCACCAGGTCGGCCGGGGTGGCCCGAGAGAGCACCCCGCTCTCCTGGCCCTCCTCGATCAGGGCGCGGAACCGTTCGTGATAGCGCCGCCGCTCGGCGCGCACCTGCTTGTTCTTCTCCGGGCTGAGATGGTGCATGGACCGGAAGAAGATCGCGGCGTCGTCGAGGTTGTCGATGGTGGTGACCACGACGTCGGCGGCCGCGTCGCGCAGCCGCTTCTCCACCGGCTCGTCGGCGTCCGCGAACGCGTCGAGGCGCTCCTGCTGGAGGCGCAGCACGCGCGCGTACACCTCGTGCAGCAGGTCCTCCTTGGAGCCGAAGTAGTGGTAGAGGGCGCCCTTGGTGACGCCCGCCGCCTCGACGATCTCCTGTACGGAGGTGCGGTCGTAGCCCTGGTCGGCGAAGAGCCGGGTGGCGGCGGCCAGGAGCCGCTGCGGGACGGTCGCGCCGCCGGTGTCCGTCGTTGTTGGCACTGCCGCCACCTGCCTTTCGTCACGGGTTCGCGCTCGTCGCCTGCCGAGCCGTCGCGCGGGAGCGCAGTTCCCGCCGAAAGATCTTCCCACGGTGGCTGGAACCAGTCGTCACACGCTCGCCGCCGGTCGCCTGGACCAGGCCGGACCGGGCCCTGGACCGGGCGCCTAGGCCCTGTCTTCCCACTTCCGCTGGATCTGGTTCATGCCGCCCAGCCAGCGGTCGGGCTCGCTCGCCCGTGCCCGGTAGTACTCGGCGACCTCGGGGTGCGGCAGGATCAGGAAGCGGTCGTCGGCCATGCCCGCGAAGAGCGCGTCGGCGACGTCCTCCGGCTCGATCGCGGTGGGCGCCAGGACCAGCTCCCCGGCCGTGCCCGCGGCGGTCAGCATGTCGGTCCGTACGCCCTGCGGGCAGATCGCGTGCACCTTGAGCCCGCGGTGCCGGTACGTCAGCGAGAGCCACTCGGCGAAGGCGTACGCGCCGTGCTTGGACACGCTGTACGGGGCGGCGCCCACCATGGTGAGCAGCCCGGCCGCGGACACGGTGGACACGAAGCGGCCCGCGCCGCGTTCCAGCCAGCCGGGGAGCAGCGCGCGGGCCGCGCGGACATGGGCCATGACGTTCACGTCCCAGGCGGCGGCCCAGATCCGCTCGTCGGCGTCCTCGGCTCCGCCGGACGCGAGTCCGGCGTTGGCGCAGTAGACGTCGACCGTGCCGCCGAGCGCGTCTCTGGCCCGCTCGACGACCTGCGACGCGTCGCCCGGCACGGCGGTGCCGCCGAACTCGTCGGCGACCGCCCGCGCCTTGTCGGCGTCCAGGTCGTTGACCACGACGCGGGCCCCTTCGGCCGCGAACCGGCGCGCCAGCGCCGCGCCGATCCCGCCGCCCGCTCCGGTGACGACCACTCCCTGTCCCCGCACGCTGTCCACCCTCGTTCTCCTTCGGCTCACGCGCCGCCGCCCGGACGCGATGCGTTGCGACGCGACGCGACGCGACAGCAGACTAACCAGTCGGTATGCACTCGGGGAAGAGACATCGCCCCTCGGATGGAGCCGAATCGCGCGCCGCTACGTCTATGTCACGACGTCTGTTCGCCGACGCCGAAGTACCAGCGACGGAGGTGCGATGCGATGGCCGGTTTCCGGAGCCTCGCAAGACAGGTGCGGGACCCCCGCAACGACCTGGCGCTGCGGCGGTACTCGCTGCGCAAGTGCCTGGAGCGGTTCGCCCCCTACGGGCACCGGGCGACCTGGGCCCACTTGTGCGCCCGAGCCGGTTTCGGGCCCGAGGACCGCTCCCCCGACCCGGCGCGGCTGGTGGCCGCGCTCGACGAGCTGGAGGCCGCGCGTGCGGTGTGGCTCGCGTACCAGGCCGAGTTCGCCGACCGGCGCAGACAGGAGAAGCACGGCGGCCTGCGCAGACCGTCCGACGTGGACTGCTGGCACCGGCGCGCCCGCGGCGGCCACGGGATCGCCTGGTGCGAGGACCCCGGAAGACGTCCGGCGCAGCCGCTGGACGAGGTGCTGCGCAGACTGATCGCGGCGCTGGAGCGGGATCCGGGCACGGTCTGCCCGGTCTGCGCGTCCCCGGACATCGCGTGGAAGCGGGATCTGTCGCACGAGCCGTGGTCGGGTCCGGTGTGCACGGACTGCGGCATCGTGGTGCCGCGGCCCGTCATCGCGCCGGGAGTTCTGACACGGGTGCGTCAGGGGAGGGCGCTGCTGGCGGTCTGACGCCTGGGCGCCGCTGGCGGTCTGACGCCTGGGCGCTCCAGCTCGGCCAGCTCCGGATCGGCCAGCTCCGACTCGGTCAGCTCCGGCTCGGTCAGCTCCGGCGCTCCGCCAGGAGCCGCGAGCCCGACTGCCGTTCGCCGAAGACGTCGTCCGGGTTGGAGAGCACACAGGTCTCGAGCGACAGACACCCGCAGCCGATGCAGTCCGTCAGATGGTCCCGCAGGCGGCCGAGCTGCTTGATGCGCTCGTCCAGTTCGGAGCGCCAGGCCTCGGAGAGGCGTGCCCAGTCCTCGCGGTTGGGGGTGCGCTCCTCGGGGAGTTCGGCGAGCGCGTCCCGGATCGTGGCCAGCGGGATGCCGACGCGCTGCGCGGCGCGGACGAACGCGACCCGGCGCAGCGCGTCCCGGCTGTAGCGGCGCTGGTTGCCCGCGGTGCGGCGGCTGCTGATGAGCCCCTTGGACTCGTAGAAGTGCAGGGCGGAAACCGCGGCGCCGCTGCGTGCAGACAGCTGGCCGACGGTGAGCTCGTGGATCTTCTCTGGAATCTGCGGCACTCCATCGACCCTAATCGACCCCGCTGACGCGTTGACACGGATACCGGCGCCACCCATGCTGAGCAAGCGCTTAGAAACGTAGACCCTGGAGGCATGGGACATGGCAGAGCCAAGGATCTTCACTTCGGCGGACGAGCTCAAGGCGGCCGTCGGCGAGCAGCTGGGCACCAGCGAGTGGCTGGAGATCGACCAGCGGCGGGTCGATCTGTTCGCCGAGGCCACGGGCGACCGCCAGTGGATTCACGTGGACCCGGAGAAGGCCGCCCAGGGGCCGTTCGGCACCACCATCGCGCACGGCTATCTGACGCTGTCCCTGCTGCCCGCGCTGGTCCCGCAGATCCTGCGGGTCGAGGGGGTGCGGATGGGCCTCAACTACGGGACCAACAAGGTCCGTTTCCCCTCACCCGTGCCGGTCGGCTCGCGGTTGCGCGCCACGGCGGCCGTCAAGGAGGTCGTCGAGACCCCGGACGGCGGGGTGCAGCTCACCACGGCGGTCACGGTCGAGCGCGAGGGCGGCGACAAGCCCGCCTGCGTCGCGGAGTCGGTGTCCCGCTTCTACTTCTGACCGGCTCCGACCATGCGCAGTACGAGGTCGGCGTAGAGCACGCCGACCTCGTCGGGCGTCCGGCGCCCCGCCGCGTTGAACCAGCGCGCCACATCGATGCAGAGCGACAGCACGGCCAGCGTGGTGCCGGAGACGTCCGGAACGTCGAACTCCCCCGCCGCGACGCCGTCGACCAGGATGCGCCGCACCGCGGCGTCGCACCTGCGCCGCAGCTGGAGGATCTCGGCGCGGTGCTCGGCGCCGAGCGCGTCCAGCTCGTACTGGACCACACGGGCGGTCATATGGTGCCCGGCGTGCCAGATCACGAACGTGCGTACGGCCTCCACGAGCCGCTCGGCCGCGCTGCCGTCGCCGTCGGCGGCCGACTCCAGGATGCGCAACGCCTTGCCGTGGCCGATCGCGCTGATCCGGTGGAGCAGCTCTTCCTTGGTCTTGTAGTGGATATAGAGCGCGGCCGGACTCATCCCCGCGCGGCCCGCGATGTCCCGCGTGGTGGTCGCGTGATAGCCGCGCTCGGCGAAGGCCTCGACGGCGGCGACGAGCAGCCGCCTGGCCGCGTCCGGCGTGACCTCGTCCCACGCCGCACCCTCGGTGCGCTCTACCGTGCTCATCGCCACTGGCCCCTTCCACCGTGCTGCTGGCAGGAGAGAACCATACCCCTGACAGTGAGCAAGCGCTTAGAGCCTGTCTCTGCGCGCCGCCGGTCGCAGGGAACGGGTCACGGCGTCTTGAAAGGATCGTGCTCGGCCAGGATCTTGTCCAGCCGGGCCTGGTCGACGCGGCTGACGATCTGCCCGACCTCCTGGCGGTCCCTGATGACCTTGGCGAGGTTGAAGGAGGACGTGACCAGGTAGAGCAGGGCGATGGCCAGGAAGGCGCGTACCCAGACGTCCACGTTCATATAGAGGAGCGCGGCGGCCACCGCGCCCAGCGAGATGATGAAGGAGGCGACGGCCATCCCGTAGTAGGCGCTGGTGTTCTGCTGCTTGATGGGTGCGTCGGTCATGGCCTCAGCATCCGGCGCGCGGAGCGTCCGGGCTATCCGTCCGCGTACTCAGGCGGGTACTCAGAAGGCCGAAATCCCGGTCAGGGCACGGCCGATGACCAGTTTCTGGATCTGGCTCGTGCCCTCGTAGAGGGTCATCACGCGCGCGTCGCGCAGCAGTTTGCCCACCGGGTACTCGTCGATGTAGCCATAGCCGCCGAAGACCTGCAGAGCGTTGTTCGCGGCGCGTACGGCGGCCTCCGACGCGAAGAGCTTCGCCTGCGACGACTGTGTGGCGAAGGGCCGTCCCCGGTCGATCAGGTCGGCGACGCGCCAGGTGAGCAGCCGGGCGGCGTCCACGTCCACCGCGATGTCGCTGATCAGCTCCTGGACGAGCTGATGCCGGGCGATGGGCTTGCCGAACTGCTCGCGCTCGGTCGCGTACGACACCGCGGCGTCCAGGGCCGCCTGGGCGATGCCGACACACCCCGCGGCGACCGACATCCGGCCCTTGGCCAGCGCCGACATGGCCACCGAGAAGCCCCTGCCCGCCGGGCCCAGCATCGCGCTCGCGGGCACCCGGACGCCCTGGAGCACCAGCTCGGCGGTGGCCTGGCCGCGCAGGCCGAGCTTGCCGTGCACGGGGCGGCGGCTGAGTCCGGGCGTGTCGGTCGGCACGAGGAAGGCGGAGATCCCGCGGTGGCCGGGCGTGTCGTCGGTGCGCGCGAAGATCAGCGCGATGTCGGCCCAGGTGCCGTTGGTGATGAACATCTTGGTGCCGTCGATCACATAGTCGTCGCCGTCGGGCGCCGCCCTGGTGGTGAGGTTGCCCGCGTCCGATCCGGTGCCCGGTTCGGTGAGGCCGAAGCAGCCGACGGCCGCGCCCGAGGTGAGGCCGGGCAGCCACCGGCGCTTGTGCCGCTCCTCGCCCCAGGTCGCGATCGTCTTGGCGACCAGGCCGAGCGAGACCGAGACGATGCCGCGCACCGAGGAGTCGCCACGGCCCAGCTCCTCGGTGACCAGGCAGTACGTGAGATGGTCGCCGCCGCTGCCGCCGTACGCCTCGTCGATGGTCAGCCCGAGGAAGCCGAGCTCGCCGAGCTTGCGGACGAGGGACCGGTCCACGCTCTCGTTCCGGTCCCACTCGGCGGCGTACGGCGCGACCTCGCGTGCGACGAAGTCCCGCGCGAGCCGCTGGACCGCGGTCTGCTCGTCGGTCAGCTCCAGGTCCATCCGCTGCGCTCCTCACCCCGGCGAGACCGGCTTTAATTAGCACCGCTAGTTTAACGGTGACAGGGCCTACTATGAGCCGCATGGCCCGACCGCGCAAGCCCCTCCTCAGCCGAGAACGCATCGTCGCCGCGGCGTGCGCGCTGGTCGACGCGGAAGGCCTGGCGGCCGTCTCGACCCGGCGGCTCGCCGCCGAACTCGGGGTCAGCGGACCGTCGCTGTACAACCACTTCCGCACGAAGGACGAGATCCTGGAGGCGGTCGCGGACTCGGTCAGCGCTCGGGTCGACCTGTCGATGTTCGAGGACGGACGGCCCTGGCGCACCGCGCTGCACGACTGGGCGCTGTCCTACCGGGCGGCGCTCACCGCGCACCCGAACATCGTTCCGGTCCTCGCGCGGGGACCCGGCCGCCGCCCCAGCGGGCTGCGGCTCGCGGACGCGGTGTACGGGGCGATGACGGCCGCTGGCTGGCCCGCCGCGCAGGCCACCTCGATCGGGGCGCTGATGCGGTACTTCATCATGGGGTCGGCGCTCGGCTCGTTCGCGGGCGGCTTCGTGGACGACGCGGCCGCGTACGACCCCGCGGACTATCCGCACCTCGGGCAGGCGCATCTGCTGGCGGAACGCCAGGACGCCATCGACGAACGGGCCTTCGAGACGGGGCTGCGGGCGCTGCTCGACGGGCTTGAGCAGCAGTACCGGGGGCTGAGCGGGTGAGCCGCGCGGCGTCCGCCGTGCGCCCGCGGTACGCCCTGACGGGTGCCCGCGGTACGTCGCCGGGCGCTCGACGACGGTGTCCATCCGTCAATTCGGTGGGTGCCGAACCGTCCCGCGCCTAGGGTTCCGCGCATGTCTGACACGCCACGCACCGCGCATGCACCGCGCCCGGCCGACTCGCCCGACACACCCGATATGCCTTATACGCCCGGCTCGTCGGCGCGCGCCCGCCGCGCCGAGTTGCTCGCGCTCGGCGCGGCGGGCGCGACCGTCGTCCTGTGGGCCTCCGCCTTCGTCGCCATCCGCAGCGCGGGCGAGGTGTACTCGCCGGGCGCCCTGGCGCTCGGGCGGCTGCTGGCCGGGGCGCTCGCCCTCGGGTGTGTGCTCGGGCTGCGGCGGGAGGGGCTGCCGCCGCGTGCCGCCTGGCCGGGCATCGCCGTTTCGGGGCTGCTGTGGTTCGGGGTGTACATGGTGGTGCTCAACTGGGGTGAGCAGAAGGTCGACGCGGGCACGGCCGCGCTGGTCGTCAACGTCGGCCCGCTGGTGATGGCGCTGCTCTCGGGCTGGCTGCTCAAGGAGGGGCTGCCGCCCCGGCTGCTGGCCGGGATGGCGGTGTCCTTCACGGGCGCGGCGGTGGTCGGCCTGTCCATGTCGGGCGGGGGCGACGCGTCGGTGCTCGGCGTCCTGCTCTGTCTGCTGGCCGCCGTGTCGTACGCGGGCGGCGTGGTCGCCCAGAAGCCCGCGTTGCGGCACGCGTCGCCGCTCCAGGTGACCACGTTCGGCTGTGCGATCGGCGCGGTCGCCTGCCTGCCCTTCGCGGGGGTGCTGGCGTCCGAGGCCGCGAGCGCGCCGGCGTCCGCGACGCTCAACATGGTGTACCTGGGGGTGTTCCCGACCGCCCTGGCGTTCACCACCTGGGCGTACGCGCTGGCGCGTACGACGGCGGGCCGGATGGGCGCGACGACCTACGCGGTGCCCGCGCTGGTGGTCCTGATGTCGTGGCTGGCCCTGGATGAGGTGCCGGGGTGGCTCACGCTGGGCGGCGGGGCGATCTGCCTGGCGGGAGTGGCGGTGTCGCGGTCGCGACGGCGGGCCCGTACCCCCTGAGAGCCTGTCGGCGGACCCGTACTCCCTCCCTGGAAGATCCGCTACTCCCTCCCTGGAAGATCCGCGCTCCTAGAAGATCACCAGGGCCCGGCCGCCCTTGCCCGCGGCCATGTTCTCGAACGCGGCGGGGATGTCGTCCAGGCCGATCCGGTCGGTCACCAGCGCGCCGAGGTCGAGACGGGCGGCGCGGATGTGGTCCGCGAGCACCGGGAGGTCCGCGGCGGGGTCGGAGTCGCCGTACACGCAGCCGGACAGCGTGCGTCCCCAGTGGAAGAGCTCCAGGGCGTTGAAGGTGACCTGCTGGTCCTTGCCGCCGATCCCGACGACCGTGGTGCGGCCGCCGCGCCGGGTGGACTCCCAGGCCGTACGGATGGTGACGGCGCGGCCGACGCACTCGACCGCGACATCCGCGCCCTGACCGCCCGTGAGCTTCCTGACCTCCTTGGGGGTGGCGCCGGATGCGATGACGTAGTCGGTGGCGCCCGCTCCGCGGGCCAACCGCTCCTTCTCGGGCGAGACATCGACCGCGATGATCTTCTCGGCGCCCGCGATCCGCGCGGCCTGGAGGGCGGCCAGTCCGACGCCGCCGACGCCGAACACCACGACCGACTCGCCCGCCCGGACCCCGGCCGAGTGGTGCACCGCTCCGTAGCCCGTCAGGACGGCGCAGCCGAGCAGGGCGGCGTCCGTGAGGGGGACGCCGTCCGGCACGGGGAGCACGCAGTCGGCCGCGACGACGGTCTCTTCGGCGAACGCGGCGACGTTCAGACCGGGATGCAGGTCCGTGCCGTCGGCACGGCGGGCGTACACCGCGGCGGCCCCGCTCAGCGCGTCCGCGCACAGCCACACCTCGCCGATCCGGCAGTGGTGGCAGCTGCCGCAGGAGGGCGCCCAGTTGAGGACGACCTCGTCGCCGGGTGCGACATGGGTGACCTCCGCTCCGGCGGCCAGGACGGTGCCCGCGCCCTCGTGGCCGAGTACGCAGGGCGTCGGCACCCGCATGGTGCCGTTCGACAGCGACAGGTCGGAGTGGCAGACCCCGGCCGCGGCCAGGCGAACCCGCACCTGGCGGGGTCCGGGCTCCGGCAGTTCGATCTCGGCGATCTCCAGCGGGGAGCCGACAGCGGGCAGGACAGCGGCGCGGACCACGTTCGGGTACTCCCTGGTCTTCGGACGGCTTGGGCGGACGGGCGCCCTGGGCGGGTGGGTCAGAACTGGGACTCAGTGCTAGCGGGCCTCAGAACTGGAGAGACTCAGAACTGGAGAGACTTGGTCTGGAGGTACTCCCCCAGGCCGTGCGGGCCGAGCTCACGCCCGACGCCGGACTGCTTGTACCCGCCGAAGGGCGCGAGCGGGTTGAAGCGGCCGCCGTTGATGTCGACCTGCCCGGTGTCCATCCGGCGTGCGAAGGCGACGGCCTCGGCCTCGTCGCCCGCCCAGACGGCGCCCGCGAGACCGTACACGGTGCCGTTGGCGATGCGCAGGGCGTCGTCCTCGTCCTCGTACTTCAGCAGGGCCAGTACGGGGCCGAAGATCTCCTCCAGGGCGATCGTCATCCGCGGGGTGACGTCGGCGAAGACCGTCGGGCTGACGAACCAGCCCTGCTCGCGCGGGGCTTCGGGGCCGCCGGTGACCAGCCTGGCGCCCTCGGCCACGCCCTGCTCGATATAGCCGCGCACGCGGGCCCGCTGCTTGGCGCTGACGACCGGGCCGATGCGGTCGCCGTACTTCCGCGCGGCCTCGGCGGCCAGCCCGACCGCCTCCTCGTACTGGTCGGCGTGCACCAGCATCCGCGTCCAGGCGCTGCAGGTCTGCCCGGAGTTGGACATCACGTTGGCCACGCCGACGTTGACCGCCTTGGCGAGGTCGGCGCTCGGCAGGATGACGTTGGCCGACTTCCCGCCGAGCTCCAGCGCGACCGGCTTGACCGCGGCTCCGGCGATGGCGCCGATCCGCTTGCCGACCGCGGTGGAGCCGGTGAAGGAGACCAGGTCGACGCCGTCGTGCTCGGCGAGCGCCTGCCCGGCCACCGGTCCGAGGCCGGTGACCAGGTTGAACACCCCCGCGGGCAGCCCCGCTTCGTGCGCGGCCTCGGCGAAGAGCTGGGCGACCAGCGGGGTGTCCTCTGCGGGTTTGAGGACGACCGTGCACCCGGCGGCGAGTGCGGGTGCCACCTTGGCAACGATCTGGTGCAGCGGGTAGTTCCAGGGGGTGATCGCGCCGACCACGCCCACCGGTTCGAGCAGCACGGTGGAGTTGCCGATCCGCTCCTCGAAGGAGTACGAGGCGGCCAGCTCGGCGTACGAACCCGCCACCGCGATGGGCACGCCCGCGTGCACCAGCTGCGCGAACTGCGGGGGCGCGCCGAGTTCGGCGGTGACGGTCTCGGCGATCTCGTCCTTGCGCGCGACCAGGACGTCCCGCAGGGCGCCGATCAGCGCGGCGCGCCGCGCGGGCGGGGTCGCGGCCCAGCGCGGGAACGCGGCGCGGGCGGCGCGCACGGCGGCGTCCACGTCCGTCGCCGTGCCCGCGGGCACGTGCGCGATCACCTGCTCGTCGGCCGGGTTCACGACGGGGATCGTGTCCTTGCCTGCGGGCGGCTGCCACGCGCCGTCGATGTACATGCCGTCGTGGGCCTTCATCGCGTTCCTCCCGGTGACCTGGCGTACGGGCCTGTCATGCGGGGTCCGCCGCACGGACTCCCAAACTAGCGTTGTTAGTTTTCTGGCGCCAGGGGGTTCCCGGCCGACAGCTGGACGGGGACGCCGTTCAGCACGGCGGTGCCCGACAGGGGGTCGAGCCGGGTGCCGTCCAGGAGCTGGTTGGTGTTGACGCCCGGAGACGCCGCGGCGACGGAAAGCCGGGTCCCGGACCGGTCATGACCCCAGCCGTGCGGCAGGCTGACCACCCCGGTCCGTACGGTGTCGGTGATCTCCGCGGGCGCCTCCACCTCACCGCCGTCGCCCTTGACGCGGACGGGCGCCCCGTCGGCGAGGCCGAGCCTGGCCGCGTCCTCGGGGTGGATGTGCAGGGTGCAGCGGTTGGAGCCCCGGTTGAGGCTCGGGACGTTGTGCAGCCAGCTGTTGTTGGAGCGCAGATGGCGGCGGCCGACGAGCAGGAAGCCGGTCGGGCGGTCGGCGAGCGCGCCGCGCAGCCGGGGCAGGTCGGCGGCGATCGGCGCGGGCAGCAGCTCGATCCGGCCGCTGCGGGTCTTGAGCAGCCGCGGGACGCGTGGGCGCAGCGGACCGAGGTCGATGCCGTGCGGGTGCGCCAGGAGCCGGTCCAGGGTGAGGCCGTCCGGGTCGGCGCCGAAGCCGTCGCCGTAGGGGCCCAGGCGCAGCATCATGTCCAGGCGGCGCTCGGGGCCGCTGTCACCGGTCAGCTGGGCGGCGAGTTCCTCGGGGTCGCGTCCGTGCACACGCGCGTGGGGGTCGGCGGCGGCCTTGGCGAGTGAGCGGTCGATGACCATGGCGTCGACCGCGTCCGGGGGCGCTCCGTGCATGCCGGTCGCCGCCAGGACCAGCCGGGCGAGAATCTCGCACTCGTCGAGCGCGCCCTCCCGCAAGGGGACGGCGGCGCGGGTGTAGCGGACCTGGTTGCGCACCGCGAAGGCGTTGAAGGCGAAGTCGAAGTGCGCGCTCTGCGCGGGCGGGGGCGGCGGGAGCACGACGCGCGCGTGGCGCGAGGTCTCGTTCAGATACGGGTCGACGCTGACCATGAAGTCCAGACTGGCCAGGGCCCGGTCGAGGCGGTCGCCGTCGGGGGCGGAGAGCACCGGGTTCGCGGCGATCGCGATGAGCGCGCGGATCCGTTCTTCGCCCGGTGTGTCGATCTCTTCGGCGAGCGCCGCCGCGGGCAGTTCGCCCTTGGCTTCCGGGTGGCCGCTGACCCTGCTGTGCCAGCGGCCGAGCGCGAAGCCCTTGCCGGGGGCCGCGGGGCGCGGGGCCTGGTCGGTGGCCGAGAGCGGGAAGAGGGCGCCGCCGGGGCGGTCGAGGTTGCCGGTGAGGGTGTTGAGTACGTCGACGAGCCAGCTGGTCAGGGTGCCGAACTCGACGGTGCTGCTGCCGATCCGGCCGTAGACGGCGGCGGTGGGCGCGGCGGCGAGCTCGCGGGCCAGGGTGCGGATGACGTCGGCCGGGACGTCGCAGGCCTCGCTGACCGCTTCGGGGGCGAAGTCGCGTACGGCGTCGTGTACTTCGGCGGCCCCTTGGACGTGCGGTGCGAGCGCGCCCAGGTCGGTGCGGCCTTCCGTGAACAGGACGTGCGCCAGGGAGGCGAGCAGCAGGGCGTCCGTGCCGGGGCGGATCGCGACGTGCCGGTCGGCGAGCCGCGCGGTGCGGGTGCGTCGTGGGTCGACGACCGTGAGGGTGCCGCCGCGCTTCCTGAGGTCCTTGAGCTTGCCGGGGAAGTCCGGTGCGGTGCACAGGCTGCCGTTGGACTCCAGGGGGTTGGCGCCGAGCAGCAGCAGGTGGTCGGTGCGGTCCAGGTCGGGCACCGGGATGGCCAGCGGGTCGCCGAACAGGAGGCCGCTGGAGACGTGCTTGGGCATCTGGTCGAGGGTGCTCGCGGTGAACAGGCTCCGGGTCCCGAGGCCGGACAGCAGTACGGGCGGGTAGAGCGCTCCTGCCATGGTGTGCACGTTCGGGTTGCCGAGCACCACGCCGACGGCGTTCGGCCCGTACGCGTCGATCAGCGGGCGCAGGCCGTCGGCGACGGCGTCGAACGCCTCCTCCCAGGTGGCCTCTTCGAGCGCGCCGTCCGGCGTCCTGCGGACCAGCGGCCTGGCCAGGCGGTCGGGGTCGGCGTCGAGTTCGCCGAACGAGGCGCCTTTGGGGCAGATGAAGCCGCGGCTGAAGACGTCGTCCCGGTCGCCGCGCGCGCCGGTCACTCTGCCGCCCTCGATGGTGAGGGTCAGTCCGCAGGTGGCTTCGCAGAGCGGGCAGATACGCGGGGCGGTGCGGGGCGCGGAGCTGGCGGTGTCGTGGAGCGTGTCATGCCTGGACAACGGGGCCTCCCGAGACGGCGGCGGCGGTGGCGCGCGGGCAGCACCGAGCATACCGACCGGTAGGCACGTGAGATAGGGCCTGGGGCGCCCGCTGGGCGTCTGTCAGTCGAATGTGCGGGCGAGGTACGCGTGGAGAAGCGTGCGCACCTCGGCGATGAGCTCCGGGTCTCCCCCAACGTCGACGTGGAAGGCGCGCCGCAGTACGGCGTCCGCCGCCTCGACGGCGACCAGCACCGTGCGCCTGGCCCGGTCGTCGAGCGGGCGGCCGATGTGGGCGGCGAGCAGTGCGGCGAGCTGGTCGGCGACCAGGTGGTTGGGGTCGCCGGGCTGCGCGGGGACCCCGAAGTCGACGAGAGTGAAGCCGGGGACCGTGCGCTTCATCGCCACGTACTCCTCGAGCGCGGCGTCGATCGCGGCGTGCCAGTCCTCTCGTCCGAGGTCCGCGATATGGGCGGTGACACGCTGGGCGTAGTGCTCCAGATTGCGGTGGGCGAGGGCGTCGGCCATGGCGCGTTTGTTGCCGAAGAACCGGTAGACCGAGCCGATGGGGACATTCGCCCGGTCCGCGACGGCACGGGTGGTGAGGCCGTCGTACCCGACCTCGTCGAGCAGGGCCGCGCAGGCGTCGAGTATCCGGGCCAGCCGCTCCGCGCTGCGCTGCTGCACGGGCTCGCGGCGGAGTGCGCGAGAACGCGGCACGTCCGCGAGGGAGGGGTCGGGGCCGGACGGGTCTGGACTGGACGGGTCTGGACTGGACGGGTCCGGGCCGGACGGGTCCGGATGGGGCTGGGTCAGGGGCACGGGCTCCATCATGCCGCCGCCGGCTTCGGGTGCCCAGGAAGGTTCACGCGATCAGCAGCGCGAGACCGCCGAGGGTGTACACGATCATCAGCACCAGCAGGGGAAGCTGGCCCGCGACCGCCCGCGCGGGCGGAAAGAGGCGTACGGACCGGTCGTGCGCGGCGATGACCCCGACGACATGACCGGTGACGACGGCGACGACCTGGAGCGTGGCGAGGCCGCCGGGGCCCAGTGGCGGCTGGGGCGGGAGGGGATTGTCAGTGCCGGATGCCACGATGACTGTGCGTGGTCCTTCCGTGACGAGGAGCGTGAAGTAGTGGGCGACGAGATAGCCGACGGCGATCGGGACGAGTGAGTGCGCGAAGGAGGTGAGCGGGTGCGGGAGTCGGCCCGCGATCGCACGGGCGGCCCCCGCGCACAGGCCGTACACCCCGGCGACCAGCGCGACGGCGGCGAGCAGCCCGAGCGTGGCCGTGGCGGTGCGGCCCAGGGGTGAGGTCTGCAGGGTGTTGATCCAGGCGGGGGCGTCGGAGAAGCCGTCGTAGGCGGTGGAGCCGAGCAGCACACAGACGGTGGCGACCAGACCGGGCGCGGGCTCGGTGGCGTCGAGGCCGTGCAGCGGGTTGCGCAGGACGAGGCGTCCGTCCCTGCGACGACCGAGCGGCGCGAGGCGGGCCAGCAGCGTGGAGTACGCCTCGAAGGCGTCTCCGCGGGCGAACCACCTGTCGCCGTAGCGCGCGGCGGCGGCGAGCTGGACGGCGCTGTAGGCGATGAGGAAGGTCAGGAGGGAGGTGGTCGACGCGGGCTCGGGGGCGGCGAGTTCGAGCCAGGTGAAGGCGAGCAGACCGACGGCGGCGGGCCAGAGACCCAGGGACTGCCACGGCGGCCTCCAGGGGCGGCGTGCGCCGGAAGCCCCTCCCGCGGCGGGCCGGGGGCGGTGACCGGCGGCGGGGTCGCGGCCCAGGGCGCGGCAGGCGAGAGCGTGCACGGTGCGCAGCGGGTTGAGCAGCCGCCACACGGGCCCGAGCAACAGCGAGGCGGGAACGAGGCCGACCCAGAACACCACGTAGACGGCGCCGGGCGCCGGGTTGCGGCCGGTGTCGTCCGGGCCGAACAGGAGGTGGAACACGACGAACAGGGCGATGCCCAGGCCGAGTCCGCGCAGCGCGAGACGGGTGGCGCGGGCGTCGGCGAGGCGCTGGACCGGGCGGGGCAACGGCACGCCCGCGCGGTCGCCGCGCAGTCGGGACACGGACCAGAGCAGACCGAGCGCGAGAAAGGAGACGAGGAGCGCGGCGAAGGCGCCGGCGTAGGCGTAGAACGGAGAGACCGGCAGGTCATGCTGGGACCCGACACCGTGCGCGAGCCAGTGCGCGGTGTCGCCCGCCGCCTCGGTGGCCGGGTCGGTTTCCAGGTGCACCGGAGCCGGGGCGTGCACCGGAGCCGGGGCGCTGACTGGCTGGGTCATCGGACGGCGAGTTGGGTGAGAACCAGCTTCGCGTCGTGGGTCTCGACCTCGAAGAGGCCGGTGCGGTCGGCGGTGAAGGTGATGACGGTGGGCTCCCCCGCGCGCAGGGGCGCCTCCTTGTCGTAGCCGTGGACATGCACGGTGTCGGCCCGGTCGCTGGTGACCTTCAGGCGGACCTGTCGCCCCTTCTTCACGTCGACGCGGCCGGGCGCGGGGCGGACCCTGCCGTCGGCGACGGTGACGGCGATCTCGACGGTCCGGTCGGCGGGGTGGGAATGGCCGGCGGCCGAGCCGGTGAGCTTCGCCGTGGACTCGACCGGCTCGCCGTCCACCGCCCAGGCGGTGTGGTCGTCGGCGTACAGGCGGACGGTGAGTTCGTGGGTGCCCTTGGTGACCAGGCGGCCCGGCAGGTGGTGCCAGGGGCCGTAGAGCCGGGCGATCTTGCGGCCGTCGAGGTAGAGATGGGCGTGGCCGGTGCCGTACAGGGCCGCTCCGCCGACGCTGTCGGGGGTGAACCGGAAGTTCCGTACGGGGATATGGAGGTTCCAGCCGTCCAGGGAGTCAGGGCGCACGGTGAGGCCGACCTCGGGTGCGCCGTCGCGGGCGACCTGCCGGTAGCGGTGGCCGCTCTCGTCCTTGGTGTCGAGCAGCTCGCCGACCGGGCCGGAGGCCTGTTCGTGGCTGGTGCCGGGCTTGTGGTGGGTGGTGGGGCGGCCGTCGCACCCGGCGGCGGCGCCGACCAGGAGCACGGCCGCGAGCGACAGGGTGACCCGGCGGGCACGGGGCCCGCGCTTCGTGGCGGCGGTCATGCCGGGGCCCCCTCCGGTGTGTGCCGTGGGGCTGCGGGCTTCGGGCCCGCCGCCGCGACCACCGCCCACAGCACCCAGACCACCCCGAGGAGACCGCGGAACCAGGCCGGGCCCAGCGGAATCCAGGGGATCATCCAGACCGCCTTGTCGAAGGCGTCCAGGAGGGTCAGCGCGCCGAGGACGACCGTCGTCCAGCCCAGGACGGGCCGCCCGCCGCGGCGCAGGGCGAGACCGACGCCCGTCCACCAGGCGCCGATGAGCAGCAGGGCGAGCGCCGGGGCGTAGGAGGTGGCGAGGCTGGTCGTCGCGCCCGCCACATCCAGTGCGAGCCCGGCCGCGCCCACCGCCGACGCGACGGTGGCGAGCCGGTCGTGCCGCAGTCTGCGCCACCACAGCACGCCCCCGACCAGGCCCAGGACGACCGCGATGCCGAGGGACAGCTGGACCT
The DNA here is from genome assembly GCF_054788135.1 of Streptomyces sp. O3. NCBI lineage: Bacteria > Bacillati > Actinomycetota > Actinomycetes > Kitasatosporales > Streptomycetaceae > Streptomyces > Streptomyces sp. O3. Next base: position 63,092 of record NZ_JBTVYK010000015.1, on the reverse strand, counting down.
CGATCCGCTCGATACCCCGCGCCCCGTACCAGTCGCACCCGGCCGGGAGGCGGCGCGCCTGGACGTCGTAGTCGGCGCAGACCAGCAGGTGGGCGAGCTTGACCGGCTCGCCCGCCAGCCGGTCGGAGCCGCCGGACACCGCGCCGCGCCGGGCGCCGCACTCGGGCAGGGCGCGCGGCGTGGAAGGCCCGGCGTCCGCCTGCCAGCAGTTGCCCTCGCCCTGCCCGTCCCACCAGACGTCGGTGCGGTTGGGGCGTGCGTTGCCGTCCCTGTCCTCGCCCAGGCGGTTGTCCGCGTACCGGTTGTGGTGGGAGGTGTCGGCCTGCTTCGACCAGGCCGACTCGCCCCGGATGAACGCGGGTACGGCACTCAGGAAGAAGGCCGCCCGGTCGTGTCCGTACACCCAGTTCTTCTCGTAGATGTTCCAGTTGCCGCCCGCGGTGATGATTCCGGTGCCCGGCGGCATGGAGATCTGCGGGCACACCACACCCCGCTCGTAGCCGCGCTCGGCCGGCGGCTTGGCGCAGGTGCCGTCGGCGACGTACCGGTAGTAGTTCTGGTTGTTGTCGTGGATCAGGTTGCGCTCGAACTTGGCGTGGTTCTGCGGCAGTCCGGGGTGGCCGGGAAAGGCGGAGTCCATGGAGGCGCCGCCCATGTTCTGGTCGAACTCGTTGTCGTGGACCCAGACCGAGTCGCCCGCCGTGCCGGAGTAGCCGACCATGTTGTGGTGGCTGCGGCAGCCGGTGATCTCGATCGAGTAGCGCGGTACGTCGTAGCCGCGGCCGGCGTTGATGTCGGAGGCGCTGCCCGGATAGATGCCGGAGTCGCCGTTGCCGTAGGACTCGCAGTCCTTGTAGAGGCCGTGGTCGCTGGCGAAGGTGAGGAAGCCGTACTCGTCGTTCCAGCGGGTCAGTACGTCGTCGATGACGAAGCCGTCGGCGGCGAGTACGTACAGCGAGTTGAAGGTGGTGCGCTGCGCGGTGAAGTTCCTGAAGTAGACGCCGTCGGAGCTGTCCGCGCGCACCGCGTTGAGCTTCTGGTACCCGGCGTCGATGACGACGTCGGTGCGGTCCGCGCCGGTGCCCTCGATCTGCAGGTCCTTCTTGCCGAGGATCGCGACCAGGTTCTGGTTGTGCGGGCACCGCTTCTGCTGCTCGTACGACAGGACCTGGTAACCGAACCCGGACTCGGGCGCCTTGAGCCGGGCGCAGGCGCCCCTCGGCTTCGGCTGGGAGGGCTCCTCCTCGTAGCGGCCGGGCAGGATCGCGATGTTCATACCCGGTCTGTCGACCGCGTCGACGGCGGCCTGGAGGTGCCGGTAGCCCTCGTCCAGGCAGCGGGCGAACAGCTTCCGGTTCCGCTCGCGCAGCTGCTCGGGGAAGCCAGATATCCGGCGCTCGAATACGTCCCGGTCGGTCTTGCAGACGAGCAGGTCCGGCTCGCCGCCGCGGTACTCGGGCACGCTGCCGGAGCCGTCCGGGAAGTCCACGGGCCGTTCCTCGTGTGCCGCGGCCGCGCCGACGGCGGTCACGGTGAGGACGACGGCCAGTGCGAGGGTGAGGAGCCTGCGGGTCCAGCGCGTCCACGACATGCGCGAGAGAGTAGAGGATTGTTCATCTTTTGGAACCCCCCGCGCACGGGGAACTTTCCGGCCCCGCCCGGCGGCGATCACCGTTGACGCGCCCACCAGGTATTCCTATGGTTGCCTATAGGAATTCTTCGGCACCCTGGGAGCGGTCACGATGAGCGGCATCGAGCAGGCGAGGAAGACGGCCCAAGGGCTCGGCGGGCTGTCCGGCTTCGGCAACGAGCACAGCTCGGAGGCGGTGCCCGGCGCCCTGCCGATCGGCCGCAACTCGCCCCAGCGCGCCCCGCTAGGGCTGTACGCGGAGCAGCTCAGCGGCTCCGCCTTCACCGAGCCCCGCGCGCACAACCGCAGGTCCTGGCTCTATCGCATCCGCCCGTCGGCCGCGCACCCGGCGTTCGTCCGCACCGACAACGGCGCTCTGCGGACCGCGCCCTTCACCGAGACCGCCGCCGACCCCAACCGGCTGCGCTGGAACCCGCTGCCCGCGCCCGAGCCCGGCACCGACTTCCTGGACGGCCTGTGGACGCTCGGCGGCAACGGCGACGCGACCCAGCGCACCGGCATGGCCGTGCACCTCTACCACGCCAACGCCGCCATGGACCGCCGGGTGTTCAGCGACGCGGACGGCGAGCTGCTGATCGTCCCCGAGCACGGCGGACTGCTGATCCGCACCGAGTTCGGCCTGCTGCACGCCGAGCCCGGCCATGTCGCGCTGATCCCGCGCGGCGTCCGCTTCCGCGTGGAGCTGCTGCACGAGAGCGCCCGCGGCTATGTCTGCGAGAACTACGGCGCGCCCTTCCAGCTCCCCGACCTCGGCCCGATCGGCGCCAACGGCCTCGCCAACGCCCGTGACTTCCTCGCCCCCGTCGCCGCGTACGAGGAGGTCGAGGGCCCGGTCGAGGTGGTCAGCAAGTTCTGCGGGAACCTCTGGAAGGCGACCTATGACCACTCGCCGCTGGACGTCGTCGCCTGGCACGGCAACCACCTGCCGTACGTCTACGACCTGCGCCGCTTCAACGTCATCGGCAGCATCAGCTACGACCACCCGGACCCGTCGATCTTCACGGTGCTCACCTCGCCCTCGGACACTCCGGGCCTGGCGGGCGTGGACTTCGTGGTGTTCGCCCCGCGCTGGCTGGTCGGCGAGGACACCTTCCGGCCGCCGTACTTCCACCGCAACGTGATGAGCGAGTACATGGGCCTGATCGAGGGCGCGTACGACGCCAAGGCGGAGGGCTTCGTTCCGGGCGGCGGCTCGCTGCACAACATGATGTCGGCGCACGGCCCGGACCGGGAGACCTTCGACCGGGCCAGCGCCGCCGACCTCGTACCGCAGAAGATCGACGACGGTCTGGCGTTCATGTTCGAGACGCGCTGGCCGGTGACCCTGACCCCGCACGCCGCGACGGCGGAGCACCTCCAGCAGGGGTACGACGCTGTGTGGCAGGGGCTGCAGCGTCACTGGGGATCTGAGGGATACTCCCCCAGTGACGCCAGCTGATCGTAAGACGGAGCACCCGTGACCGCTTTCGCCCCGGACTCGATCGTCCTCAACCGCAAGCTGCCGCTTTGGTATCAGGTTTCGCAGTCGCTGCGTGCCTCGATACTCGGCCGCGCGCCCGAAGCGCCGCTGCGGCTGCCCACCGAGGAACAGCTCGCGTCGCACTACGGCGTCAGTGTGCTCACCATGCGGCAGGCGCTGAAGGAGCTGGAGGACGAGGGGCTGATCAGTCGGCACCGGCGGCGCGGCACGTTCATCGAGCCGAGCGCGCGCCGCGGCAGTCCGGTGCGGCTGCTCGGCTCGGTGGACGCGATCGTGGCGCAGCAGTCCGGGATGTCCACCGAACTCCTCGACCACGGCACGGTGCCGGTGCCGCTCGAACTCGCCGAGTACTTCCCGGACACCGGCAGCGTGGCGACGTACCACCGGCTGCGCAGCGAGGACGCGACCGGCGAGCCGACCAACCACGCGCGCAACCACGTACGTCCCGATGTCGCCGAGCGCATCGACCTCGCCGATCTGGCGCGCTGGCCGATGACCAAGGTGCTGCGCGACGGGGTCGGGGTGCGGATCAGCCGGATCACGGACACCGTCGAGGCACGGCTCGCGGACCCGGAGACCGCGCATCTCCTCCAGGTCCCGCTGCTCAGCCCGATCCTGCACTACACCGGCGTCACCTACGACGAGGACGGCCGCGTCCTGGACGTGGCCCGCATCCACTACCGCGGCGACCGCTTCTCGTTCACGGTGACACTCGACGCCCACTGAGACCTGGGGCCTGAAATCTGGGGCCTGAGACCTGAGGCCTGGGGCCTGGGGCCTGGGCGTCGGCCCGCTGATCGCGGTCGGGGCGCGTGAGTACGATGCTGGGCGTGACGCACGACGACGCACCGCTGCTCGCGGATCTCATGCCGTGGTCCGTCGCACCGCTGCGGCTCGGCCGCCCCTGGCCGATGGCGCCGGACGCGGCGTCCCTCAGGTCCCGTTGGGACGCCTTCGTCCGCGCCGAGGAGGACGACCGGGAGGCGCTGCTGCGGCCGAGCAGGGCCCGCACCCTGCACAGCGCGGTCGCCCAGCTGCCGGGCCAGGCGTCGGGAACCGGGCGGCTGGCCTACGCGTCCGGGCCCTGCCCGGCGCCCGTGCGCGTGCTGCGCGGGCCGTTCGACGAGCAGTGGCTGATCCCCGATCACCGGCTGATCGACGCGGCCCGCCCCGAGCTGTGGCGGGTCGCCGACCCGCACCAGCTGTTCCTGGTCGAGCAGGGGTACGTGCCCGGCGCGGGAGGCCCCGCGCTGCTCGCCACCGCGCTGCTCCCCGAGGGCCGCTCCCCCGCCGGGCGGCCGGGGCGCGTCAGGCCGCTGTACCGCCGCCCCGGCGGCGTCGAACCGAACCTGCCGCCAGGGCTGCCGCGGCTGCTCGGCGAGCGGCTCGGCACGCCCGTCACCGCCGAACAGCTGCTCGCCTGGGCGCTGGCCGCGGCCCGCGCGAGTGCCGCCGGGTGCCGGGTGCCGCTCCCGGCCGACCCGGACGTCTGGGCGCACGGCGTGGACCTGGGCCAGCGGCTGCGCTGGCTCCAGCTGCGCACCGGCGAGCGTCCCCGGCTGCCGGGCGGCCGCCGCCCTTACGTACGCGCCCCGCTCCCGGCCCGTCCCGTCGAGCTGCGCTACGACCGCGACGAGGAGGCGCTGCTCGTCGGCGACGGCCGGATCTCCCCCGTACCGGCCGAGGCGTGGGACTTCCATGTGAGCGGAGTACGGGTTCTCGACCGCTGGTTCGCGGAGCGTACGGAACGGGCCGAACCGGGCACCCTGGAGGCGATCCGCCCGGCCGCCTGGCCTCGGGCCTGGACCTCCGAACTCCTGGAGCTGATCACCGTACTCGCGCTGCTCGCCGAGCTGCGACCGCGGCAGGAGGAGCTGGCCACGGCGGCGGACGCGGACGTGATCACGGCGACGGAACTGCGCCGGGCCGGAGTACTGCCGCCCCCGGACGCGGCGCGGCGGCCCGCATCGGTACTCGACCATCACGAGGAAGGCCCGGACGGGCAGTTCGCCTTGCTCTGACGCCCCGCCCGCGCAGGTCCGCGCAGGTCCGCGCAGGTCCGCGCAGGTCCGGGGAGTCCGAGGGGGGTGACAAAGGCGGCGCACCGGGGTGAGGATCGTGCGCCATGCAACCACTTCCCCTGGACGGCATCACGGTCGTCGCCGTCGAGCAGGCCGTCTCGGCCCCCTTCGCCACCCGGCAGCTCGCGGACCTCGGAGCTCGGGTCATCAAGGTCGAGCGCCCCGACGGCGGCGACTTCGCCCGCGGCTACGACACCGCGGCGCGCGGCCTGGCCTCGCACTTCGTGTGGGCCAACCGCGGCAAGGAGAGCCTCGCCGTCGATCTCAAGGACCCTCGGGGCCTGGCCGTCGTACAGCGCCTGATCACGGACGCGGACGTGTTCGTCCAGAACCTCGCCCAGGGCGCGGCCGCCCGGCTCGGCCTGGACGCGGCCACTCTGTGCCACCGCCACCCGCGCCTGGTCGCGGTGGACATCTCGGGGTACGGCGCGGGCGGCCCGTACGCCGACAAACGGGCCTACGACATGCTGGTGCAGTGCGAGGCGGGTCTGGTCTCGGTGACCGGGACGCCTCAGCAGCCGGTCAAGGCCGGGATCCCGGCCGCCGACATCGCGGCCGCGATGTACGCGTACTCGGGTGTGCTCGCGGCCCTGTTGCGGCGGGCTACGACCGGGGTCGGCGGACCGCTGGAGATCTCGATGCTGGAGGCGCTGGCCGAGTGGATGGGGCATCCGCTGCACCATGCGATGCACGGCGGCACCGCCCCGGCGCGCGCGGGTCTGGCGCACGCCGTCATCGCCCCGTACGACGCCTATCCGACGGCCGACGGCGCGCGGGTGCTGCTGTCGGTGCAGAATAACCGGGAGTGGCGGCGACTGGCCGAACAGGTCGTCGGCAGACCGGAGTTGGGGCACGACCCGGCGTACGCGACGAACGCGGCCCGCACCGCGCACCGCGAGCGTACAGACGCCCTGGTCGGGAAGGCCCTGCTGGAGCTGACCGCGGACGACGCCCTGGAGCGCCTTGAGGCGGCCGGGATCGCCTGCGCCCGGCTGCGGGATGTCCACGAGGTCGCCGCGCATCCGCAGTTGGCGGCGCGGGCGCGCTGGCGGGAGGTGGACTCGCCGGTCGGGCCGCTGCGCGCGATGCTGCCGCCGGTGACGTCGCCGGGTGCGGCCGAGCCGGTCATGGGGGCGGTGCCCGCGCTGGGCGAGCACACCGAGGCTCTGCTGCGGGGCGTGGGGACGACGGACGCGGAAATCACGGCGATGCGCCGGGACGGGGTGATCGCCTGAAGCAAGAGGGAGAAGGAGAAGAAGGAAGGGAAGGAAGAGGGGGAGAGGAGGGGGCGGGCCGGTGGTTGGACGGGGAACGGCGGATCAGGCCTGGTGGGGTGGCGACGCCGTACGGGCCGCGCCCCGGCATGATCCGCCGGACACGCCCCGAGATCGCGGGCCCACGGTCGCGGGCCCCGACGACGATCGGCCGCGCTCTCGGCGAGCTCAGCGACCGCCGAAGAGCGTGCGGCGCAGCCGCCGCAACGGCGCGAAGAGCGAGACCCGACGCATCCGCGCGCCCCGCCCCGTGCGCTCGTGCGCGACATCACGCGTGGTCAGCTCACGCATCAGCAACGTCGCCTCAGCCGTCTCACGCTGCGGGACGGCAGGCCCGCCCAGCACCGCCAGATGGCGGTCGAGACGCGAACTGCTCGCGCTGCTCCCGCAGGTGATCGCAGGGACTCGCGCCCTGCTGCGCACTGTTATCTGTTCCATGTCACTCCCCACCCGTACGAGGGCGCCCGGCCCTGGGCAGGGTAACCCTATCGCTCCCTACTGACACTCGTGTATCCCGGCCGCCGGATTCACCTCTGTCATAAGGATATTGACAACTACTCTCCGAATCCGCTTGCTTCCAGGTGGAGTTGGACAACCCTGTCAAAGGGGGAGGCAACCCCGCCCTACCAGGGTACTTTGGTGGGAAATCGCCCTGCCGCGGATGGGGGTTCGCCTGTGAGCGACGCAACGGGAAACACGGGTCGACAAGGCGGGGAAGACCGCGGGCGGGTGGTCGCTGGCCGCTACCACCTGCTGGACACCCTGGGTGCGGGCGGCATGGGCATCGTCTGGCGGGCCCGTGACGAGGTGCTCCACCGCGAGGTCGCCGTCAAGGAGGTCCGCGCTCCGGCCGGAGTCCCACCCGAGGACGTGGAGCGGTTGTACGCGCGTCTGGAGAACGAGGCCTGGGCCGCGGCCCGAGTGTCACACGGCTCCGTGATCACGGTCTATGACGTGGCGATGGAGAGCGGCCGCCCGTGGATCGTGATGGAGCTCGTCCGCGGGCTCTCCCTCTCCGACGCGCTGGACGCCGAGGGCCCGATGCCACCGCGGCGGGCCGCGGCGATCGGCGTCGAGGTGCTCGCGGCGCTCCGGGCCGCGCACGAGGCGGGCGTCCTGCACCGTGACGTCAAGCCCGGCAACGTCCTGCTCGCCAACGACGGGCGGGTCGTGCTCACCGACTTCGGCATCGCGCTCCTGACGGGCGGCTCGCATCTCACGATGACCGGCGAACTGGTCGGCTCGCCCGAGTTCCTGGCCCCGGAGCGCGCGCAGGGCCGTACGCCGGGGCCCGAGTCGGACCTGTGGTCGCTGGGGGTGCTGCTGTACGCGTCGGTGCAGGGGAACTCCCCGTTCCGGCGGGACACCCCCTGGTCGACGCTGCACGCGGTGGTCACGGAGGAACTGCCGCCGCCGGACCGGGCCGGGGCGCTGGCCCCGGTCATCGAGGGGCTGCTGCGCAAGGACCCCGTCGAGCGGCTCTCGGCGGCCGACACCGCGCACGACCTGCGGGACGTGGCCGCGGGCAACACGCCGCCCCCGCGTCCCGGCTCGGTCCGGGGTTCAGGACCGGACCCCGATCTGCACCGTCGGCAGACGATCACGGCGCCTTCTCCCACCCCGCCCGGACCTGCCCCCGAACCGCGGCCTGAGCCACGCCCGGCCCGGTCGGGACGGGCCGTGCTGCTGATCGCGGGTCTCGCCGCGCTGGTACTCGCCATCGGCGGGCTGACGACGTACGCCCTGCTGGACGGCGACAAGGGAAACGGCAACGGCAACGGCTCCAGCAACGGGAAGACTTCGGACGGCGGGCGCTCCAACGGCACTGGCGGCTCGAACAGCGGCGGCGATACGGGCGCGAACAACGGCGGCGGGTCGGACAGCGGCGGCGGGTCGGACAGCGGCGGAGACACTGGCAGTGGAGGTACCGGCGGGGGAGACAACGGCGGCAGTGACACCGGCGGCCAGGGAAACAGCGGCGGCGGCAGCAACGGAAATGGCAACGGCAACGACCACGGCGGGACCAACACCAGCGGCGGTGAAACCAGCGGCGGAGGCGACGGCGGAACGACCACCGACCCCCCGCAGACCGTCGAGGTCTCCGTCGCCGCGACCGACGCCGACTACACCGGCGCCTGTCCGCCGTCCGAGGCCGAGGCCCCGTCCTTCACCGCGTCGTTCACGGTGGGCGGCACCCCGGTCGAGGTCGAGTACCGTTGGGTGACCGCGAACGGCCAGCCATCCGATCCGGGGTGGAAGACCCTCCAGTTCGCCGACGGCGGGGACAAGACCCAGACCGTGAACCACACCGAGGCGGCCTACACACCGGGCGGCACGCTGCACAACGAGATCAGCGTGGAGGTCCGCGCGCCTTTGGACGCGCAGTCCAACTCCGTGGCGTACTCCGTGACCTGCGAAGAGGAGCCCCCGACCAGCGGAGGCCCCTCCGACTACGCGCCGAACGGCGCGGCCGGGTAGCGCTGGGTCCTGTCCGCCGGACAGGACCCAGGTCACGCCGCCCGGTTGAGCGTCGGCAGATATCCGCCCGACTGCCCGGCGGCCGTCGGGTGGTACGACTCGCCGATGTCGCCCCAGTTCACGCTGTGCAGCCAGGAGTCGCCGGAGCAGATCCGGTGCCCGGCGAAGTCCGGGTTGACGTCGGCGAAGGTGAATCCGTGGTCGACGGCACGCTTCGCGGTGGCGGTGTTCAGATAGTCGGCGGCGTCGTTGATGGCCGCGCGCTTGGTCTCGGACAGGCCGAACCAGCAGCCGCCGCCCAGCTTGTAGAAGCGCGGGTAGCCCAGGACGACCACACGCGCGTGGGAGGCCTTGGAGTCGATGGCCGAGTAGACGGAGTCGAGGCGGCCTGGCAGCTCGGTGTCGACGTACCGTTTGGCCTCCTCGATGCGGTTCAGGCAGGCGCTTTCGGACTGCAGCACACAGGTGAGCATGACGTCCGCGAAGCCCGCGTCATTGCCGCCGACCGAGATCGAGACCAGTCCGGTCGTCGAATTCAGGGGACCCAGCTGGGAGTTCACGACATCACTCGTCCGGGCGCCCGAGCAGGCGGTGAAGTCGAACGAGGCGGGTGAGTTGGCGGCCGCCCACAGGACGGGGTAGGCGCGGCTGCTGCGCTTGCAGTCGCCGCTGCCGCTGTCGTAGGAACCGGCCCCGACGCCGGACGAGTAGGAGTCGCCGAGGGCCACATAGCCGCCCGCCGCGGCCTGTTGGCCGTCGGCGGCGTGCGCCGCGCTCGCACCGGCCAGGGGGAGGCCGACGGCCAGGAGGAGCGAGCCCAGACCCGCGGTGATTCGGGATAACCTCATGGAACCTCCTCAAGCAGGATCACTGCTGTCAACTCCGGTGGTACCACGCACCACAGGAGCCGGGAAGTGTCCATGCCAAGAGTTTCCGGTTATCGGAATTCTTGCCGGGACAAGGTTTAACCGGCGTACGCCGTTGAGCAGTTCAACTTCCGCTCTGTGCCGTTTACGTGACACTCCGTCACGTAAACCGAGCGCGTCGCGACACCGACCGCGGCCCGACACTCGCTCCCCCAGCACGCCTACGGATAGGCCGCCCGCACCGCGTCCTCCACCGCCGCGAGCGCGGCCGCCCGGTCCAGCCCCAACCGCTGGGCCTGAGCCACATACTCCGCGGCCGCCGCCGCGACACGCCGCGCCGCCGCGTCCCCCGCCGCCGCCACGAACGTCCCGTGGCGGCCGCGCGTCTCGACCACCCCGTCCGACTCCAGCGTCCGGTACGCCTTGGCCACGGTGTTGGCCGCGAGACCCAGCTGTTCGGCGAGACCGCGCACGGTCGGCAGCTTGTAGCCCACCGGCAGCGCCCCGGACCGGGCCAGTTCGGAGATCTGCGCACGCAGCTGCTCATACGGCGCGACGGCGGCGCCCGGATCGATGTCAAGCTTCAAGGTCACCGGCCGATTGTCCCGCACCGACGGAAAATCCTGGGCCAGGGCGGGGCGCTTTGCTTAGCGGGCGCGGGGCCGCCGGGCTCGCGATCGCCCGCGGCCCGGTCAGGGCGCGGCTCGGACGCCGGACGCCGGGAGCGGTACGGCACGGCTCGCTCCCTTCGGTTCGTACGCGATCGAGTCGCCCGCCTCGTGCAGGTGCAGCACGAACCGCTGCCCCGCCCGGTAGGCGTCGAGTCCCGCTCGGCAGTACGCCACCAGGTCGTCCGGGAGCGCGGCCAGGGGGTGCCAGGCGAGCTCGGAGCACTTGTCCGGTTCGGCGTTGACGGGCTCGCCGCCGACGCCGTACGCCGTCTCGAAGAACCAGCCGATCCGGGTCTCGCCGCTCGGCGAACGGTGCTGCATGACCAGCGCGACGCTCAGGTCGTCTCGGGTGAGCCGCAGGCCGAGCTCCTCGTACGCCTCGCGGAGCATCGCCTCCCGGACGTCCTCGCCGTCCTCCAGGTGACCTGACGGCGCGTGCAGCAGGCCGTCCGCGTAGCCGGTTCCGGCACGCCGGGCGAGCAGCACCTCGTCACCGCGGCGCACGAACAGGTGCACGTCGACGACCTCCTTGTGCCGCCGCTTTCCGTCGAAGGCCGCCACCACGACGTACCGCTCGTCGTGGATCTCGCGCCCCCACAGGCGCGTGTCGCCGGAGAGCCGCTCGGAGTGGACACGGTCGGTCAGCCGCCCCAGCGCCTCGGTCAGCCGGGCGGCCGGTATGCCGACCGGGCTGACCGTCCCCCACACCCCCTCGACCAGCACCAGCCGCCCGCCGGGGCGCAGCAGCGCGGCCCAGCGACGCAGGGCCGCATCCGGGTCGGGAAGCTGCCACAGCACGTGCCGGACCAGCACGACGTCGAACCGCCGCCCCTCGACCGGGGGCCGCCCCGCGTCGCCGACGAGCACCTCGGCCCCGGTACCGGCGAGCTTGGCGCGGGCCCGGTCCGCCATGCGCGGCGAGCGGTCGACCCCGGTCACCCGGTGCCCCTGCCGCACGGCGAGCAGCGACATACTCCCGGTCCCGCACCCGAGGTCGAGTACGTCGGAGGCTTCGCGGGGCAGCCAGCCGCGCAGCCTGGCGGCCCAGGCGTCCCGTACCCCGGCGTCCCGCAGGCCGTGGTCGGGCTCGCCGTCGAACGTGGCGGCCTCGTCGTCCCAGTCGTGTCCAGCGCGGCTGTCGGTCATGCACTGATCGTCGCAGCCGCCACTGACAACCGTCGCGCCCGCCGCGGGCCCTGGGGAAGCGCCCCCTGGGCCACTGGTGTGACGAGCGCCACACAGATGCGTGACCGGCGCCACTGACAACAGGCCTCGCGATGGGTAAGGCTCCCTATCCGGGTCTCCCTTCACGGAGGAGCGGACCGGGACGACTGCGCCAGGAGGCCGCCATGCGCCGCCAGACCGTACAGAAGCCCGTCAACAGGACCACGAGCCGCCGGAAGCGGGACCGCGCCGACGAACCCGCGCGCCCGCGCCCCGAGATCCGCCAGGACGTCCGCAGAACCTGGTGGCCGGACGGCTGAGCCCGCCGGAACCCGCCGCTGACGCGGCGCCGTCTTCCTCACAGAGCAAGGGCGAGCCCCCGTCCGGGAGTTCCGGGTTCCGGGAGTTCCGGTGGCCGGAAGTTCGGACGAGGGCTCCGTGCCAGGCTCTCTTGCTCAGTAGACGCTGACCCCGTACCTGTTCAGGGCCTCGGTGACGGGCTGGAAGAAGGTCGTGCCGCCGGTCCGGCAGTTGCCGCTGCCGCCGGAGGTGAGACCGAGTGCGGTGCTGCCGGAGTAGAGCGGACCGCCGGAGTCGCCCGGCTCGGCGCACACACTGGTGCGGATCATGCCGTAGACGACGTCACCGCCGCCGTAGTTGACCGTGGCGTTGAGCCCCGTGACCCGGCCACTGTGGGTGCCCGTGGTGGAGCCGCGGCGGGTGACCCACTGGCCGACGTACGGGTCGGCGGCCCGCGTGATGTCCTGGCCGCCGACGCTGCCCGGCTTGCTGATCGAGCTGTTGGTGTACCGGACGATGCCGTAGTCGTTGCCTGGGAAGCTCGATCCCGCCGTGGAGCCGAGCACGGTGCTGCGGCTGGAGTTGGCCCACCAGGTGCCCGCCCCGTCGGTGCAGTGGCCCGCGGTCAGGAAGTAGGAGGCGCCGCTGCGGCTGCGGACGTTGAAGCCCAGGGAGCAGCGCCAGCCGCTCGCGTAGATGGCGTCTCCGCCGGATATCAGCTTGGTGAACTTGCCGGGGGTGCGCTCGATCTTGAGGGCGCCGGCGTGGGGGCCGGCCGCGCGCTTGATCTTGTTGAGCTCCGCCCGCGAGACGGTGCTGTCGGCCGTGACCACCAGGCGGTTGGTCTTCGGGTCCACGTTCCAGGCGGTGCCCGCCACATCGGCCTTGAGCACCGCGTCACCGGCCTGGGTGAGCTGGGCCGCGCTGTAGACGTCCGGTCTGGCCTCGGCCGCTTGCGCGGCGGGGACGGCCAGGGCACCCGCGGTCACCAGGCCGACGGCCGCGGCCAGCAGCCGGGTCCGTCGGGCGATGCCGCCGTGGGGGGTGGTGCGCTTGATCCTCACTTGTCGTTCCTCCCGAGGGGAATCGGGGGTCCACTGGACAGCGGACCCGTGAGGCGCGGTCAGGGGGCCGTTCACTGTTCGGCATTTCGACAACAGTTGTGCCCCTGACAAGCGCTGTTCGGGAGTATTCGGCGGCTCACCGCCCGGCACAAGGGCGCTTTTCGGCCGTCCGCCCCGGCGGGCACACGCGCCGCCGGCCGCCCCGGCGCACTCCCCGTCGTTCCCCGTCGCTCCCCGTACACTCCCGGTGCGTCCCAGGCGCGATCCCGCCCAGACTGAGTCACCGTCAGAACCGAGACCAGCAGCCCGTCGTGACACGCCCGTCGTCACCCGTCTGCCGAACAAATCATATTTCACTCACTGTCAGCAGCCGTACCCCGCAGGACCCTTGAAGAACCGGGGTGGCTCGTGCACCAGTACCGTCACGAAAACCGCGCGCGGCGACTATCCACTTGGCGCGGCATCCGCATCATGGACGACCATAGGAGTGCGGACAGCAGGAACCGCTGCGAGAGGAGGCGTCCATGGGATCGGTGCGCAAGGCGAGTGCCTGGCTTGGCCTCGTCGACGACAACGATGACGAGCGTTACTACGGCGGATACGAAGACGACTCGGCCGACTCGGCCGAGGGGCACGAGCCCGGCAACGCCTGGGTGACCGACCCGCGGGTGCGGGTGGCCACGGAGGCGGCCGAGGAGCAGGGCCAGCGGATCGGCACGGTCACGCCGGACGGGTTCCGGGACGCGCGCGGCATCGGCGAGCTGTTCCGGGACGGGGTCCCGGTGATCATGAACCTCACGTCCATGGAACCCGCCGACGCCAAGCGCGTGGTGGACTTCGCCGCCGGGCTGACCTTCGGGCTGCGCGGCTCGATCGAGCGGGTCGCCAACCGCGTCTTCCTGCTCACCCCCGCCGACACCCGGATCGTGAACGGCGAGAGCGAGAGCCGCCCCAGCGACGGCTTCTTCAACCAGAGCTGAGCGAGGCGTTCGCCCGTCCGGCCGCCGCCCGCTCAGCGGAACGCGTCGAGACCGGTGAGCGCCTTGCCCAGCACCAGCTGGTGCATTTCGACGGTGCCCTCGTAGGTGAGCACCGACTCCAGGTTGGTCGCGTGGCGCATGACCGGGTACTCCAGGGAGATGCCGTTGGCGCCCAGGATCGTGCGGGACGTCCGGCAGATCTCGATCGCCTCGCGTACGTTGTTGAGCTTGCCGAAGCTGATCTGCTCGGGCCGCAGCCGTCCCGCGTCCATCCGGCGGCCGATGTGGTGCGCCAGCAGGATGCCCTTGTGCAGTTCGAGGGCCATGTCGGCGAGCTTGGCCTGGGTGAGCTGGAAGCCGCCGATGGGCTTGCCGAACTGCTCACGGGTCTTGGCGTAGTCGACCGCGGCCTCGAAGGACGAGCGGGCCGCGCCCATCGCGCCCCACACGATCCCGTAGCGGGCGTGGCTCAGACAGCCGAGGGGGCCGCGCAGTCCGGTCACCTCGGGCAGTACGGCGTCGGCGGGCAGCCGCACCTCGTCCAGGACCAGCTCACTGGTCACCGACGCGCGCAGCGACCACTTGTGCCTGATCTCGGGGGCGGAGAAGCCGGGGGCGTCGGTCGGTACGACGAAGCCCCTGATGCCGTCGTCGGTCTGCGCCCAGACCACGGCGACCGAGGCCACCGAGCCGTTGGTGATCCACATCTTGCGGCCGGTCAGCACCCAGTCGGCGCCGTCCTTCTTGGCGTAGGTGCGCATCGACGCCGGGTCGGAGCCGATGTCGGGCTCGGTGAGGCCGAAGCAGCCGATCAGCTCTCCGGCGGCCATACCCGGCAGCCACCGCTGCTTCTGCTCCTCGGAGCCGAAGCGGTGGATGGCGTACATGGCGAGTGAGCCCTGCACGGAGACCAGGGAGCGGATGCCGGAGTCGGCGGCCTCCAGCTCCAGGCAGGCCAGGCCGTACTGGACGGCGCTCGCACCGGCGCAGCCGTAGCCGGTCAGGGACATCCCGAGGGCGCCGATGGCGCCCAGTTCGCGGGCCAGTTCGCGGATGCCGGGCAGTTCGCCGCGCTCGTACCAGTCGGCGATGTGCGGCAGGACGCGGTCGGCGGCCCAGCCGCGCACCGTGTCGCGGACGGCGAGGTCGTCGGGGCTCAGCAGGTCGTCGAGGCCGAGCGGGTCGTGCGGGTCGAACGCTGGCGGGCGGGGTGGGTCGAACGCTGTCGGACGGGTGGCGGACATGCTGGCCTCCGGACGGCGGGAAAACCAGGGCCGGTCGGCGGATCAGGCCATGAGCGGCCGACGACCGCGCCGCGGTCGCGCGTGCCAGGCCACCACGCCCCAGGCCCGCTCCGCCGGCCGTTCCTAGCAGTGGTAGTTATGTGCGTGGCGCCGACGTTACGGGGCGGTGCCGCGCACGTCCAGCCTGCTCCGGGCGGCGCACGCGGCGTCGCGGGCGGCCCGGCGCGGCCGCGGCCCGGCTCAGGACTCGGCCGCGAGGCCCGCCTGTTCCCGGAACTCCCGAGGCGCCTGCTCCGCGCGCGCCGCCGGGACGGCCACCGCGGGCCCGAACCCGTGGTCCCGCTCCCGTTCGGGGCCCGGCCGCGGCGTCCGCGTGGGCACCCCGGCCAGGTCGCCGCCGGCCGGCGCCGCGTGGCACGCCGTACCGGACTCCGCGGCGCACTCCATGCCGCGCGGCAGCCGCAGCGCCGCGAGCGCGCCGAGCAGCAGCAGGCCCGCGCTGACCAGCAGGCTGACCCGCATCCCGTAGACGAAGGAGTCCTGGGCCGCGGCCCGCAGCAGCTCGCCGGCGCCGCCGTCGAGTCCGGCCGCGACCTCGTACGCCTCCCCCAGGGAGTTGCCCGCGGCCTCGCTCGCCCGGTCCGGGACGCCCGGCACCGAGGAGAGCCCCGGCGCGTACACGGCGTTCATGACACTGCCGAGCAGCGCTATCCCGATGCCGCCGCCCAGCTGGTACGAGGTCTCACCGATCGCGGCGGCCCCGCCGGCCTGCCCTTGCGGGGCCTCGCTGAGCATCGACTCGTACGCGCCGAAGAGCGTGGTCTGCAGGCCGAAGCCGAGGATGACGAAGCCCCCGAGCAGCAGCGGCGGATTGTCCTGCTGGCCCATGAAGGTGAGCGTGAGCACCGCGGCCGCGGTGAGGCAGAAGCCGAAGGCGACCATCGTGCGCGGGCCGAGGCGCTGCAGAAGCGTGGAGCCCGCGAGCCCGCCGGCCATGGCGGCCAGGGTGAGCGGCACCATCCGCAGCCCGGTCTCCAGCGGCGAGAGGCCGAGCACCAGCTGGAGGTACTGGGCGGCGATCAGCATCAGCCCGACCAGGGCCAGCATCGCCAGCACGATGCAGCCCACGGAGGTGCCGAACGCGGGCCGGGAGAACATCGACAGGTCGACCAGCGGGTGCCTGCGCCGCCGCTGTCTGCGGACGAACCCGGTCAGCAGCAGCGCCCCGGCCAGCAGCGGCACCAGGGTCAGCGGGCTGACGACGTCCTCGCCGCCGCCGACGCGCTTCACCCCGAGGACGACGCCGAACAGTCCGGCCGCCGCCATCAGGGCGCCCACCACGTCCCAGGGGCCGCAGCGGTCCCCGGTCGACTCGGGCAGCAGCCAGCGGCCGACCGGGAGGCTGACCAGCATCAGCGGGATGTTGATCAGGAAGACCGAGCCCCACCAGAAGTGTTCGAGCAGCAGACCGCCGAGCAACGGGCCGCCCGCGGCGCCGACCGCGGCGACCGCGGTCCACAGGCCGATGGCGACGGCGCGCTCCCGGCGGTCGGGGAAGACCTGGCGGAGGATCGACAGCGTGGCGGGCATGATCATCGCGCCGCCGACGCCGAGCAGCGCCCGAGCGGCGATCAGCACCGTGGGGGTGTCGGCCAGGGCGGCCAGCGCCGAGGCGGAGCCGAACAGCGCGTACCCGATGAGCAGCACCCGGCGGCGGCCGACGCGGTCGCCCAGGGTGCCGAACAGGATCAGCAGCGAGGCGCAGACCAGCGGGTAGGCGTCGACGATCCACAGCAGCTGGATGCCGCCGGGCTTGAGGTCCTCGGTGACGGCCGGGACGGCGACGTGCAGCACGGTCGAGTCGATGGCGACGAGCAGCAGGCTGGCGCACAGCACCACCAGGACGACCCAGCGGTTGGCGCCGCCGCCCGGCGGCCGTGCCGACCAGGGGCCACGGGCGAGGGCGGCGAGGCGGGGGGCGGGGGATGAACGGGAAACACCGGCGGGCGGCGCCGAAGCGGCCGTGGGCGTCCCGGACATATACCTACCTCCCAGTGGGGTTGCTCGGATTCCGCCGACGCGGCGGCCCTGACCCGGCGCCGATGAGTGTCGGCCCCGGCCAGACCCTCTCGAGAACACGAGCGAGTCGTCAGCGTACGCGAGTGAACGGCCGGGGTCGGTGGCGCACCTCTCACGTGACGAGGCGACGAACTGTGGCATACGCCACGTAGCGGACGTTCCCGTCACCCCGGCGGACGGCAGGCGGACGACAGACGGGCGGCAGGCGGACGGGAGGCGGACGGGAGGCGGCCGAACGGATAATTCCGCATCGAGCAAAGGTGAACGAATTCAGAAGCCCGCCGAAACTCCTCCGCATACGATCGGAGTAAACGCGGGCCATAGCCACCGCACATTGCGGGATCCCGGAAATAAAGGCCTGCCTGAGATGAATCCCACATCACATCGTTATCACGAAGCCAGCGCTTCACCCGGCCCCGGCGCTAACCCGCTGTAACGTCGATTGAGTGCGTACCGAACG
The DNA here is from genome assembly GCF_054788135.1 of Streptomyces sp. O3. Classification (NCBI taxonomy): domain Bacteria; kingdom Bacillati; phylum Actinomycetota; class Actinomycetes; order Kitasatosporales; family Streptomycetaceae; genus Streptomyces; species Streptomyces sp. O3. Next base: position 45,300 of record NZ_JBTVYK010000015.1, on the reverse strand, counting down.
AAACCTCACCCGTCTGGACCGGGTCCTGGCCCGTCTCGACCGTGAGCCGGAGCGGCCGAGCGTCCTCGACCCCCCGAGGATGAGCCCGCACCGGATCGTGCTCCTGGGTTCGACCCTGGTCTTCTACGTGCTGATCATCGTCGCCGTGGTGAACACCTCGTGGCTGGTCCGGCTCGACTGGCAGCTCATGTTCTTCCGCCCCTACGAGCAGTGGCCGCAGCTGCACGCCTTCCTCGACTACTTCGTGGTGCTCGGCCAGCGCGGGCCCACCGCGGTGATGGTCGCGTCCTGGCTGCTGTGGCGCTCCTGGCGGCAGCACACCATCCGCCCGCTGCTGGTGCTCGGGGTCTCTCTGCTGCTGCTCAATGTCACGGTGGGCGCCGCGAAGCTCAGCATGGGGCGGCTCGGTCCGCACTACGCCACCACCATCGGCTCGAACGAGATGTGGCTGACCGGCGATATATTCCCTTCGGGGCACACCGCCAACGCCGTGGTGACCTGGGGCATCCTCGCCTATCTGGCCGCCACCCACCGCACCCGCCGCTATCTGTCGGCGGTCTCCGCCGTGGTCGCGCTCGGCGTCGGGCTGACCACCGTCTACCTGGGCACGCACTGGCTGAGCGATGTGCTGCTCGGCTGGGCCGCGGGCGTGCTGATCCTGCTGGCGCTGCCCTGGTTCGAGCCGCTGATCGACCGCGCCGAGGCCTGGATCCTCCAGCGGCGGGACCGGGTGCTCGCCCGCCTGCGGCGCGCCCCGGCCACCCCGGCTCCGGTCCCGGCCACGGTCACCCTCGGCACGCCGCTGCCGTGCCCCGAGAGCGGTGAGACGTGCGCGGCGCGCGAACCGGTGGGCGCCGCGGCGCACAACGCCCCGCGCGCCGGTCACCTCACACACCGCGGCCACGCGGCACGGACCCCGGTCACGCCGACCGGAAGCCGCCGCCCGCCCCACCCGGACCGGGCGTCCCGCTCCACCCCGGCGAGCCCGGTAGCGGGCAGCTGACCCGCCAGACCCCGAGCAGGGCGGGCCCGGCGGGGCGGCACCGGGGTGTCTCCGACCGGGGGCCGTACCGCGACGCCCTGGGCGGGCCGCTCAGCCCGCCCAGCAGCGCGTGACGACGCCGTCGGCGACCTCGAAGTTGAGCCGCCCCTCCAGAAACTCCATGGTGACGAACCCGCCGGGCGGCACCGATCTGACGGTGGTCCAGCCGCGTTCGCGGGCCCGGCGCTCGGCGTCGGCCGCGTCGAGTCCGACGTAGGACTCGGGGGCGTCCTGGGGCTGCGCGGAGGGAGACGGTAGGGGTGCCATAGGCCCCACCGTAGGCGGCCGGGGTCCGGCGGCGGAAGGCCCGCCGACGGCGGATACCGAGCGTCACCGTCGCCCTCCAGTCACGCTTCTGTCACAAGATCCCGACACGCGTTTATCTCGCGCACGCTCACACAAATGGGCGATTTCTCATTCCCTGTGCGCGTTCCGCGCGGCGCGGCCACACCCCGCCGTATCCTTCCGGCGGCGTACGAAATCACCCGCCCCGAATTCCCGGCCGCCTACCTCGAAAGGCCCGACGGGCCCCTGGCCTGACGGGCCGTGAGCAATTGCCGGCCAGATGGGAATGAGGCGCTCCGCCCTCTGTCGGAGCCGGGCACACGGCGAGCATCATGGCGGGTGCGTCCGGAAGCCCTAGCCGTGGCAAGCGAGGAGCAGTGATGGGGACGGAGACCGCTCAGGCACAGGCAGGGCCACAGAGCGGGCGGCCACGGCCCCGGCATGTGGTCGTCGACTGGCTGACCACCACCGACCACAAGAAGATCGGGTACCTCTACCTGATCACGTCGTTCGCCTTCTTCCTGATCGCCGGGCTGATGGCCCTGCTGATGCGGGCGGAGCTGGCCCGACCCGGTTCGCAGCTGCTGAGCAACACCGAGTTCAACCAGCTGTTCACGCTGCACGGCACGATCATGCTGCTGCTCTTCGCCACCCCGACCTTCGCGGGTTTCGCCAACGCGATCATGCCGCTGCAGATCGGCTCACCGGACGTGGCCTTCCCCCGGCTGAACATGTTCGCGTACTGGCTGTTCCTGTTCGGCGGGCTGATGGTGCTCGGGTCGCTGCTGGTGCCGAGCGGCCCCGCCGACTTCGGCTGGTTCGCGTACTCGCCGCTGAACAGCCTGGAACGCTCGCCGGGGATCGGCGCCGACCTGTGGATCATGGGTCTGGCGCTCTCCGGGTTCGGCACGATCCTCGGCGCGGTCAACTTCATCACCACCATCATCGGGATGCGGGCCCCCGGTATGACGATGTTCCGGATGCCGGTCTTCACCTGGAACGTGCTCTTCACGTCGATCCTGGTCATCGTCGCGTTCCCGGTGCTGGCGGCCGCGCTGCTGGCACTCGAGTCGGACCGGCGGCTCGGCTCGCAGATCTTCGCCCCGGAGACCGGCGGCGCGCTGCTGTGGCAGCACCTGTTCTGGTTCTTCGGCCATCCCGAGGTGTACATCATCGCGCTGCCGTTCTTCGGCATCATCAGCGAGATCCTGCCGGTGTTCTCCCGGAAGCCGATCTTCGGCTACGTGATGCTGGTCGGCGCCACGATGGCCATCACCGGGCTCTCCATCGTGGTCTGGGCGCACCACATGTTCGCCACCGGAGCGGTGCTGCTGCCGTTCTTCTCCTTCATGTCGTTCCTGATCGCGGTCCCGACCGGGGTGAAGTTCTTCAACTGGACGGGCACCATGCTCAGGGGCTCGCTGTCGTTCGAGACACCGATGCTGTGGTCCATCGGCTTCCTGGTGTCCTTCCTGTTCGGCGGGCTGACCGGGGTGATCCTGGCCTCGCCGCCGATGGACTTCCATGTCACCGACTCGTACTTCGTGGTGGCGCACTTCCACTACGTGGTGTTCGGCACCGTGGTCTTCGCGATGTTCGCGGGGTTCTTCTTCTGGTGGCCCAAGTTCACCGGCAAGCTGCTGGACGAGCGGCTCGGCAGGATCCAGTTCTGGACGCTGTTCGTCGGCTTCCACACCACGTTCCTGGTGCAGCACTGGCTGGGCGCCGAGGGCATGCCACGACGGTACGCGGACTATCTGGCCGCGGACGGGTTCACGGTGCTCAACACCATCTCGACGATCGGCGCGTTCCTGCTCGGCCTGTCGACGCTGCCGTTCCTCTACAACCTCTGGAAGACCGCCCACTACGGCGAGCGGGTCGACGTCGACGACCCCTGGGGGTACGGGCGGTCGCTGGAGTGGGCGACCTCGTGTCCGCCGCCGCGGCACAACTTCGTCACGCTGCCCCGCATCCGTTCCGAGAGCCCCGCGTTCGACCTGCACCACCCGGAGTTCGCGGCACACGCGCCCCGCCGCCCCGGCACTCCCCCGCCCGCCCCCTAAGAGAGCGGGCGGGGGGCGAGCGGCGCGCCTCGGGCCGCTCTCAGCGCGCCGCCTCGACCCGCACCGACAGGTCGTTGTCGGCCGTGTAGTACGGTCCGGCCTCGACCGGCCCGTGCGCGGTGTCCAGGCGCGTCACGGGATAGGTGAGGACCGGCTTCTTGTCGGCCACGTCGTCCAGCAGCCGGGCGATCCGCACGCCGGGGCCCGCCGCGCCCGCCGGGTACAGCCACAGGTCCCAGACGCCCCGCCGCCCGGCCAGCTCCCGGTAGGCCACCGCGCAGGTGAAGTCGGGGCCCTGGCGGGTCACTTCGGCCCGGTGCGTCAGCGCGGGCCGGGTGCGGGCGCGCGCCTCGACGTACGCGTCGGCGGTCAGCGTGGTGGCGAAGACCCGGCCGCGTACGGTCAGTTCCCCGTCGCCGACGAGCAGTTCGCCCGCCTCGGCGTGCGGGGCGCGGTGCCAGGCGCGCACCGTGAGCTTGCCGTACTGGGTGGCGTAGGGGATGCGGACCGCGACATGGCCGCGGCGGCCGCTGGGCACCCGGTCGACCAGCGACCGCAGATCGCTGCGTCCGGGCACCAGTCGCCGCGGGACGCCCCCGCCGTACTCGGCGTACGCGTCCCACCGCCCTTCGGGCAGCCCGACGCTGCTGGGCAGCACGGCCCGCAGCCGTCCGTCGCCCGCCGGGGTGAGCGGGAGCCTGACCTCGTCGGCCGGGTCGTCGGCGTCACCGCCGCGCAGCCGCAGCAGCAGGTGGGCGGCGCCCGTCGTGCCCGGATCGGCGAGGTCGAAGGTGAGGCCGCCGGCGGAGTCGGCGACACAGTCGGTGCTGAGCGGCACGGGTGCGTCCTTCGGGGTGTCCGCCGCGGGGGTGCGGACCGGTGCGGTCATCTCGTACGTCCCTCGCGCCGTGCGGCGTCGCGTCGGCGACCTCCCCACGCATGGCGAATCAGAGAACTGATATGCATACGCCCCCATCCCACGTTCCGCTCCGGCGCACGCCGGTCCTCCCCCTACCGCAGGGGGAGACCGGTGATCCGACCCGATGGTTGTCCGTCAACATCAACTTGTTTTGGAACGGTTGCGTGATCGATAGCCGATTTGTGGAACCTGCGCCGCGTCTGACGCATCAGGGCTCGTAGGACAGCTGGGGCACGTCGAAGCAGTTGTCGTTCATGTCGCCGCCCTGGGTGACCCAGCCGCGCCCGTCCTGCCAGCGGGCTGCCGACAGACAGGTGCGCCGGGTCTTCGGCGGCTCCGGGCGCTTCTCGAAGACCACCGGAACCAGCAGCCCGCGCGCGCTGTACGGCTCGGCGCGCGCCATGAACCGGTCCACACACGCCCGGTTGACGTCCGCGCCGCAGGACCTGGCGGCGTCCGTGAACCACATGGCGGCCGCCCAGCCCTCCAGCTGCCACTGGGAGCGCGCCGGTGCGTCCTCGGTCGCCTCGCGGAACTCCCGTACCGCCGGGTGCTCGTCGTCGTCATAGTTGCGGCTCGACCCGGTCACCCACAGGGCGTTGCGGCAGCGCGGCGCGTCCTTGTAGTCGTCGGCGACCGTGGACGTCCAGTTCTGCGCGTTGGTGACCTTGGCGATGACGTCGGCGCCCACGGCGTCCATCGCGCGGCACAGCCGGGCGTTGCCGTGCGTGTCCATCGCGTCGAAGACGAGGTCGGCGCCCTGCTGCTTCAGATCGGCCGCCACCGCACGGAAGTTGGGCAGCGCGAAGTCGACCTGCTGGGTGACGACCCGATAGCCCTCGGCCTTCAGCCCGCGGGTGATCAGCCGGGCGTACGCGGCCGACGCCGACTGGTTGTACGAGACGACCGCGGCCGTCCTGGCCCCGTGCTCGCGCTTGAAATAGCGGTACACCTCGGTGCCGCCGTACAGCTTGCCGTCCCAGCCCGGCTCGCCGCCCGTACGCGGCGCCAGGCTGCCGTAGATCGAGTACAGGTGCGGATAGGTGTCGTACGCCGGGCCGATCGGCTGGCCGCCGATGTCCGGGACGCCCGCGGCGGAGACCCTGGGCGCGCCCGCGTAGTCCAGGGACGTGGTGGCGACCAGGGCGACCACCTTCTGCTCGTCCACGAGTTCGTGCACGCACTCGTTGTTGCCGACGCCGCTGCCGCCGTCGTCGCAGGTGCGCACCTCGACCTCGCGGCCGTCGATGCCGCCGCGCGCGTTGAGCCGGTCGAAGTAGGCCCGGGCGCCGTCCCTGGGGCCGGTGAAGGCCTGGCTGCCGACCGGGCTGGTGGCGCTGGCGATGATGCCGACGCGGATCGGCTCTCCGGCGTCCGCTGGCGGCGGTCCGGTGCCCCTGCCGCGCTCGAAGTCGCTCTCCGGGAGGCGGCTGCCGCAGGCCGTACTCAGCGGGACCAGCAAGGCCAGCAGGCTCGCGGCGAGTGCCTCAGCAGCCGGGCGCCGGCGACGCATTGCCGCTCATGCCCACCAGTGCGCACAGGGTCTTGACCGACACCTTCCAGGTGCCGTCCTGGTTCACCGAGGTCCCGGAGGTGGGCATCACGGTGTCCCCGGACAGCTCCAGCGTGTACGTTACGTCGGCCTCCTTGTCCGAGGTGAAGTCCACTTCGGTGACCTTCGCGCTCACCTGCTGCCCGCGCTCGTCACCGCTGAAGGACCGCAAGACCTCACGCAGTTCGGGCCCGTTCTCCAGGACGGCCTCCTTGTCCTCCAGGCTCACCTCCGGGTCGAAGAACTTCACCCAGTTCTCCCTGACCTCCTTCTCGGCCGCCGCCGGGTCGGCCGGGGCGTCCGCTTCGGTCGGGGTCGGGTCCTGGGGCGCGCTCGTGGTCTCCTCCCTCGGAGGCGTCGGCGGCGGGGTGTCGGTTCCTCCGTCGTCGCCGTCCCCGCAGGCCGTGGCGGCCCCGCCCACTACCAGGACCGCGGCGGCCGCCCACGCCGCAATCCCCGATCTGCCCCGCCTGGGGCCTGTCTTCGCGTTCCCGCGGACCATCTGGCTCACCACCGGGTGTCGGACCGGGCCGGGACCGCCCGGTGCTTTCAGGGTCAGCTCGCAGGAGGCATAGTGCAAGCCATCGGCCGACATGAACAGACACGCACCCATATCCCCCAGGGAGCCCCCGGATGCGGACCGCTCGACTGCGTACTGCGCACCCCCTGCTCTGGGCCGCCTGGGTCGCGGCCGCTACCGGCGCCGTGCTGTGTGTGATCGGCTGGTACGGCGTGTCCGGCGAGCGCTTCGCGGAGCGGCAGGTGCCGTATCTGGCGTCCTGCACGGTGCCGGGCGCGGCGCTGCTCGTCGCGGCCGCCGTACTCCTCGTGGGGGGCCGCAGCCAGCTCGCGGCGGCCCGCGTCGAGGAGCTGTACCGGCTGCTGGTGGCCGTCGGCGCGGAGGGCGGCGCGCCCGGCCGGGAGACGGCCGCGGAGCCGGTCGCCACCAGCGCGGAGCTGCGTACGGTCCCCGGAGGCACCCTGTGGCACCGCGCGGACTGCCCGCTGATCGCAGGGAAGCCGGAGGCGGCGCCCGTGACGGCCGGGGCACCGGACGGCACGGGGGCGTCGGACCTCGCCGGGCTCAGCCCCTGCCCCGTCTGCGAGCCCGAAGCCGGGGCCGATGCCGGGAGCGGGGCCGGGGCGTCGGCCGCGGAGTCCTGACCGGTGGGGACCCTGACGTACGACCTCACCCTGGCGGGTCTCGCGGTCGGCGGCGCGGCGGCGCTCACCGGCATCGGACTGATCGTCACCTATCGCGCGACCGGCGTGCTCAACTTCGCGCACGGCGCGATCGCGATGGTCTGCGCCTATCTGCTGCGCCAGCTCGTCGTCGAGTGGGGCTGGCCGCTGTGGCTCGCGGCGTCGGTCACCCTGCTGGTGGCCGCGCCGGGCATCGGGCTGCTGCTCGAACGGGCGGTGTTCCGGCCGCTGTCGGTGCTCGGCGGCGATCCGGCCCAGACCCTGGTGGCCTCGCTCGGGGTGTTCGTGCTGCTGGTCGGCGGGGCCGCGCTGCTGTGGGGGCGGGGGGCGCGGGCGGACGCGCCGGAGCTGCTCGCCGCCGAGCCGTGGGGGCAGCTGGGCGCGGTGCTCGCCCTGACGGCCGGGGTGTGGGCGGTGACCCGCTGGACCCGGTTCGGGGGCGAGCTGCGGGCCGTGGTCGACAACCGGCGGCTCGCGGTCCTGGGCGGGATCGACGCGGACCGGGTGTCGGCGGCGGGCTGGGCGTTCGGTTCGTTCACCGCGGGTCTGACGGGCGTCCTGCTCGCGCCGTACGTACGGCTTGATCCGTACGGGCTGCCGCTGCTGGTGATGGAGGTGGTGGCGGTCGCGGTCGCCGCGGGGATGCGCAGCCTGCCGGTCGCCGTGGCGGTCGCGCTGGGGCTCGGCGTCGCGCAGAGCCAGCTGACCCGGCTGCATCCGTCGGGGTGGGCGGAGCCGCTGCTGCGGGCGGTGGGGGCCAACCTGTTCGTGGTGGCGCTGCTGGTCGCCGCGCTGGTGCTGCCTGGTGTGGGGGCACGGGACGCGCTGCCGCGTACGGCGACGGTCCGGGTGCGGACCCCGCCGGGCGCCTGGATCGCGGCGGGCGTGCTTTTTCTGCTTCCGCTCGGGTTCGCGGGCTCCGACCTGCACACCTCGGTGCAGGTTCCGGCGCTCGCGGTGATTCTGCTGTCCCTGGTCGTGGTGACCGGACGGGGTGGCCAGATCTCGCTGGGCCAGGCGGCGTACGCGGGGCTCGGCGCGCTGTTCACGGCGCTGCTCGCGGCGGGCCGGTTTCCGGGGCTGCCCGCGTTGCCGCTCCTGGTCGCGCTGGGGGTCGCGGTGCTGCTCGTCGCCCCGCTCGGGCTGCTCACCGGGTGGCCCGCGATCAGCCGCCACGGTCTCGCGCTGGCGCTGGCGACCTTCGCGGTCGGGGTCGGGGTGAGCCGGTTCGTCTTCGCCCAGCCGTACGCGACGTCCGGGCTCGGCCTGGACCGCCCCGCGGGCTTCGCCGGTGACCGAACCTACTACCTCCTGGAACTCGCCCTGCTGGCCGGGGCGCTGCTCGTGGTGACGGCGCTGCGCCGGGGACGCGTCGGCCGCGCGCTGGCCGCGATGCGGGATCACGAGGCCGGGGCGTCGGCGGCGGGGGTCGCGGTCCCGGCGCTGAAGCTGGCCGCCTTCGTGGTGGGCGCCGCGCTGGCCGCGCTGGGCGGCGGGCTGCTCGGCATCGGGGTGCGGGCCTTCGACCCGGCGGCGTTCGACCCGGTGCGCGGCCTGCTCTGGTTCGCGGCGGTCGTGGTGCTGGGCGCGGACTCGCCGCTCGGGGCGCTGGCCGCGGCGGCGCTGCTCGTCGGTCTCGACGCGGGCGCCAAGGGCGGTGTCGCGGCCGCGGTGATCGGCGTCCTGGCCGTCCTGATCGGCCGGTTCCCAGGCGGCCCGTACGACGCCGTCCGCGCCGCCCTGACCCGCCTGCGCCCGCACACGCGCGCGACGGCCCGGCTGACCCCGCTGGGCGTGGCGCTGCGCGCGCGACTGGCGGGGGCGGGGGCGCGTTCCGGGCTCTCCGGCCCGGGCGCGTCCCGCACCAGGCCGGAGCCAGCCTCCGCCGTCCGCCCGGAGGGCGGGCCGGGCGGCGGCAGATGCGTGCTCTCGGCGCGCCGGATGCGGGCCCTCGTGCTGGAGGTACTCGGGTCCGCGCCGCGGGCCCGGCCCGCGGGCGACGGACCGGGCCGCCCTCAGGAGGGCCGGGCCCCCGGCGCGTCCGGTGCCCCGGCGCGTCCGGCGGGGGTTCGGGCGGCGGCCCAGGAGCCGGTGACGCCCCAGGGCGGCCCGGTCGCCCCGGAGGCCGCGCCTCGGCGCCCGCCCGCCGCCCAACGGCCAACACCAGCGGCCGGACCCGCGCCGAGTGAGCCCGCCAGCGGCGCGCGCACCGGGCCGCCAGCGGCGGAACCGGGGTGGGCCGGGCCCCTGGGAGCGGCAGCACGGGGCGGGAGCGCGTTGCTCGTGGCGCGTGGGGTGCGGGTCAGGTTCGGGGAGTTCACCGCGCTGGACGGGGTCGACCTGGACGTCGCGCCGGGGCGGATCACCGCTGTCGTCGGGCCGAACGGCGCGGGCAAGAGCACCCTGTTCCACTGCCTGGCCGGGACGGTCCGGCCCGACGCGGGCCGCGTGGAGTTCGGCGGCCTGGACATCACCCACCGGCCCGCCCACGCGCGGACCCGGCTCGGCGTGGCCCGGACCTTCCAGCAGCTCGCCGTCTTCCCCTCGCTGACCGTCGCGGAGAACGTCGCCGTCGGGGCCGAGCAGGGCCGGGTACGGGATGCCCGGTCGGTCTCGCGGACGCTCACCCTGCTCGGGCTCGACACCGTACGGGACCGGCCCGCCGCCGGCCTGCCGACCGGCGTCCTGCGCCGGGTCGAACTGGGCCGCGCCCTGGCCGGGAGCCCGCGGGTGCTGCTGCTCGACGAACCGGCCGCCGGTCTGGACACCTCCGAGGCGGCGGCGCTCGCCCGGCTGCTCAGGGCGCTCGCCGCGGACGGCATGGCGCTGCTGGTCGTCGAGCACGACCTCGACCTGGTGGCCGACCTCGCCGACACCGTGCGGGTGCTGGCGGCCGGGCGCGTCGTCGGCTCGGGCCCCGCCGCCCGCGTACGGGACATCGCCACGGCACGGGTCGCCCCGGACGCACCCGGACGGCGGCACAGCCATGAGCGCTGAGATCGAGCTGCGCCACGCGCGCGTGCGCTACGGCCCGCTGGAGGCGCTGCACGGCGTCTCGCTCGCGGTGCCGCGTCCGGGGGCGACCGTCCTGCTCGGCCGCAACGGCTCGGGCCGGACGACCGCGCTGCGCGCGCTCGCCGGTACCGTCCCGCTCGCCGCCGGCGCCGTGGTGTGGCGCGGCGTCGACGTGACCCGGCTCGCCGTCCACGACCGGGCCCGGCGGGGCCTCGCGTTCGTCCCCGACCGGCAGGCCGTGTTCGGCGCCCTCACGGTCGCCGAGAACCTGGAGCTCGCCGTGCCGGGCCGACGGGGCCGCGGCGACTTCGCCGCCGCCCTGGACGCCTACCCGGAGCTGCGCCCCCTGCTGCCCCGGCACGCGGGCGCCCTCTCGGGCGGCGAGCAGCGGATGCTCGCCCTGTCCCGCGTCCTGCTGGCCCAGGCGTGCGGCCACGCGCGCGTGGTGCTCGTCGACGAACCGACCCAGGGCATGTCCCCGGCCTTGGCCGCCCGTACGTACGCGCTCCTGGCGGCCCTGGACGCGGCGGTGCTGCTCGCCGAGCAGCGGCTGCCGCCCGGCCTGGGCACGGCGACCGGGGACGCCCACCCGGTCCTGGTCCACGAGCTGCGCCGCGGCTCCCTGGTGTTCAGCGGCGAGGCGTCGGAGATCCGCCCTAGCGGGCCAGCGGGCTAGCGGGCGGGCTACGCGCCCGGAATGACCAGCCGGACGCCGATCGCCAGCCGGTCCGGGTCGGAGCCGACCGCCTTCTCGTTGGCCCGGTACAGCGCGGACCAGCCGCCCCGCACGCGGTAGAAGGCGGCGATCGAGGAGAGCGTCTGGCCCGGCCGGACGGTGTGGACGCCGGTCTCGAACCCGTAGCGCTTGGAGCACGTGGGCCAGGCCTCCCAGCCCTGGGTGCGCAGCACCTCCTCCGCGATCTCGATCTGCTGCTCGCGGGTGGCGAGGTCCGCGCGCGGGGCGTAGGCGAGCCCCCCGTGCTCCTCCCACGTCGGCTGCCAGAACTGCAGTCCGCCGTAGAAGCCGTTTCCGGTGTTGATCTGCCAGTCTCCGCTGCTCTCGCACGCGGCGACGCAGGTCCAGGGCGACTCGTCCAGCGGGCACTGTTCGAGCACCCGGTGGAGCAGCGTGCGGGGCGGGTCCGCGGGGTCGGGCCGCGCGGCGCCGGACGGCCCCGCGGGGGCGAGGGACATCAGGGCCGCGAGCAGCCCTACGAACCAGACACGGGTGTGTGACATCGCGTCACGCTAAGAGGCGAAACTGCCGTGACGTTTCGTCACACGCCCGCCACGGACGAACCCCACCCGGTCGGACTCGAACCCCACCCGGTCGGACTATCGGACGACCGGGCGGGGCCCACGTCTTCGATTCCGTCCGTCTCCCGGCGTGACCTGTGCCACGGGTCAGCCGTTGTGCCCCACAAGAGCCGGGGGCCGCCCCGGCGGAGCGACGCACTCACACTCCGAGGAGCCCCCCGTGCAGCGCATGCTCGACGTCAGTGATGACGTACGCGCCGAGATCGGCGACGACGAAGCCGACCGGCTGCTCGCCGGCGACAACTCCCCGGGCAGCTACGACTGCACCTCCTGCCGCACTCCGGGCGACTCCGGGCAGGAGCGCACCAGCACCGTGCTGTTCGTCGGCGAGGAGACCGCGGTCCTCGCCTTCGCCCACGCCACCTGCCTGCCGTCCCAGGTAGTGCAGGTCGCCGAGGAACACCTCCAGGGCGCCGTACGTTCCATCACGGGCGAGGACGGCGGCGCCGGGAACGCGGGCGTCGGCGCCCAGCCCCCGTCCGGCGCCCCGACCTCACCGGCGCCCGAGCAGGCCGTCCTCGGTGTCACCAGCGGCCTCATCCTGCTCGACGGGGAACTGCACCCCGCGCTGGTCGTCGAGCCCACGGGGCCCATCGCCAGGCCCGGTTCGACCGGCCCCGGCGACGAGTTCCTGCCGCTCCTGATCGAGCAGGGTTTCATGCCGGTCACCGGTGTGGAGAACGTGCCGCCCAAGCTGCCCGGCTGGTCCGTGCTGCTCGCCATGGGCCAGCTGCACGCCGTGCTCCAGCCCAGCGCCGAAGGCGGCACGGTCGCCTGGTGGCAGGCGCACCAGCCGCTGCCGGTCACCGAGGGCTGGCGCGCCGCGGCCAACAAGCTGAGCAGCGTTCTCGTGTTCGCCGCTCCGGCGGGCTCGATCGGCCGTCAGCAGCGCGAGGACCTGCTGCGCGACGCGCTGGAGAAGGCGGCGGCCGGCGGTCTCCTGGTGGGCGGCTCGATGCCGCTCGCGGGTACCTGAAATCCCCCCGCATCCGACAGCCCTCGGGGTCGTTGGCACATAACGTGCAGCCTTACGACCTCTCCCGCCAGCAGATCCCCTCCATGCGCCCGGCCCAGAACGCCTCGGTCGGGCGCTCGGCCACTCCGATCTACGACCAGCTGTTCGTGGAGTGGCGTCGGTCCTTCAAGGCCCTACCCGGCGACCGAACCGGCGAGGAGGATCTCGGTTTCACGGGCTTCGGAAGCCTCCCGTACGGCCACGACCAGCACGGCGGCCACAGCGGGCCGGGTGGCCACGGCAGCCTGAGCTCGTACGGCGGCTACAACAGCTACGCCGGATACGGCGGCGGCCAGACCGGCTCCTGGTCCGCCGACGGGCGACCGCCGTACACCGGGGGCAGACCCCAAGCGGCACTGCCGCCCGGCCCCCGCAAGGGACTCTGACGCCCCGCGCCCCGCCCCGCGCCCTCCCGCACACACCCACAACACGCGCCGCGGCCCCGATGCTCCCGTCATGGCGGGGACACCGGGGCCGCGGCCTCGTACCGGGACCTACTTCTTGCGTCCGCGCTTCTCGCGCACCCGTACCGAGATGTGGATCGGCGTCCCCTCAAAGCCGAACTCCTCGCGCAGCCGCCGCTCCACGAAGCGCCGGTAGCCGTGCTCGATGAAGCCGGACGCGAACAGCACGAAGCGCGGCGGCTTGGTGCCCGCCTGGGTGCCGAACAGGATGCGGGGCTGCTTGCCGCCGCGCACCGGGTGCGGGTGCGAGGCGACCAGCTCGCCGAGGAAGGCGTTCAGCCGACCGGTCGGCACGCGGGTCTCCCAGCCCTCGATCGCCGTCTCGATCGCCGGGACCAGCTTCTCCATGTGCCGCCCGGTGCGCGCCGAGACATTGACCCGAGGCGCCCAGGCGACCTGCGCCAGCTCGCTCTCGATCTCCCGCTCCAGGTAGTAGCGGCGCTCCTCGTCGAGGGTGTCCCACTTGTTGTACGCGAGGACGACCGCGCGCCCGGCCTCGACGGCCATGGTGACGATGCGCTGGTCCTGGATGCTGATCGACTCGCTGGCGTCGATCAGGATCACCGCCACCTCGGCCTTCTCGACCGCGGCCGCGGTGCGCAGCGAGGCGTAGTAGTCCGCGCCCTGCTGGAGGTGGACCCGCTTGCGGATGCCCGCGGTGTCCACGAACTTCCAGGTGACCCCGCCGAGTTCGATCAGCTCGTCGACCGGGTCGCGGGTGGTTCCGGCCAGTTCGTTGACGACCACGCGGTCCTCGTTGGCCACCTTGTTGAGCAGCGACGACTTGCCGACGTTCGGGCGGCCGATGAGCGCGATCCGGCGCGGACCGCCGACGCCCCCGGCGCCGAAGGTCTGCTGGGGCGCCTCGGGCAGCGCCTCCAGGACGGCGTCCAGCATGTCTCCCGTACCGCGCCCGTGCAGCGAGGAGACCGGGTGCGGCTCGCCGAGGCCGAGCGACCAGAGCGCGGTGGCGTCCGCCTCGCCGCTCGGGCCGTCGACCTTGTTGGCGCAGAGCACGACGGGCTTGCCCGCCTTGCGCAGCAGCCGGACGACCGCCTCGTCGGTGTCGGTGGCGCCGACCGTGGAGTCGACCACGAACACGACCGCGTCGGCCGCGTCGATCGCGTACTCGGCCTGGGCGGCGACCGAGGCGTCGATGCCGAGTACGTCCTGCTCCCAGCCGCCGGTGTCGACGACCTTGAAGCGGCGGCCCGCCCACTCGGCCTCGTAGGTGACCCGGTCGCGGGTGACGCCCGGCTTGTCCTCGACGACGGCCTCACGGCGGCCGATGATGCGGTTCACCAGGGTCGACTTGCCGACATTGGGGCGGCCGACGACGGCGAGCACCGGCAGCGGCCCGTGTCCGGCCTCGTCGATCGCGCCCTCGACGTCTTCGACGTCGAAGCCCTCCTGTGCGGCGAGCTCCATGAACTCCGCGTACTCGGCGTCGCCGAGCGCTCCGTGCTCGTGGCCGCCGGCGCCCGCCGGTTCTCCGGCGTGGGTCTGGTCGTTCATGAAGTCCGTACCTCTGTCATCAGTCATCGATGGACCGCTCAGGTCGCGGTCCACTACTCAAAGTCTCGCTCAGCGTCCGGTGAGACGCCTGGCGTTCTCCAGGTGGGCGGTCAGCCGTTCCTGGATGCGCACGGTCGCCTCGTCCAGCGCCTTACGCGTCCGCCGCCCGCTGCCGTCTCCGGCCTCGAAGCCGTCGCCGAAGACGACGTCGACCCGGCCGCGCAGCGGCGGCAGCCCCCGTATCAACCGTCCACGGCGGTCGGTGCTTCCCAGCACCGCCACCGGGACGACCGGCGCCCCGCTGCGTACCGCGAAGTACGCGAGGCCCGCGCGCAGCGACGCGAAGTCGCCGTCGCCGCGGGTGCCCTCGGGGAAGATCCCGAGCACTCCCCCGTCGGCCAGCACGTCCAGCGCCTGGGTGACGGCCGTGCGGTCGGCGACCGAGCGGTCCACCTTCAGCTGGCCGATGCCGCGCAGGAACGGGTCGAGCGGTCCGACGAACGCTTCCTTCTTGATCAGGAAGTGCGTGGGGCGCGGCGCGGTGCCCATCACCATCGGTCCGTCGACCATGTGCGCGTGGTTCACGGCCAGGATCGCCGGGCCGCTCGCGGGCACCCGCCAGGCGCCGAGCACGCGCGGCCGCCACAGCCCGTACATCAGCCCGACGCCGATCCGGCGGCCGATCTCCGCGCCGCGGCCGGACGGCGCGGCTGGTGCTGCCGCGGTCACTTCGCGGCCCGCTTCTCCTCGACCAGGGTGACGACGCACTCGATGACCTGCTGGAGGGTGAGGTCGGTGGTGTCCACCTCGACCGCGTCCCCGGCCTTGGCCAGCGGCGAGGTCTTCCGGCCCGAGTCGGCCGCGTCCCGCTTGATCAGCGCCTCCTTGGTGGCGTTGACGTCGGCGCCCTTGAGCTCGCCGCTGCGGCGGGCGGCGCGCGCCTCGGGCGACGCGGTGAGGAAGATCTTCAGGTCGGCGTCGGGCAGCACCGTGGTGCCGATGTCCCGGCCTTCGACGACGATGCCGCGCTCGGCGCCGGAGGCGATGGAGCGCTGCAGCTCGGTGATGCGGGTGCGCACCTCGGGGACCGCGCTGACCGCGCTGACCTTGGAGGTGACCTCCTGGGTGCGGATCGGCCCGGCGACGTCGGCGCCGTCGACCGTGATGGTCGGGGCGGCCGGGTCGGTGCCGGAGACGATCTCCGCCTTGGCGGCGACCGCGGCGATCGCGGACGGGTCCGTGATGTCGATGCCGTGGTGCACCATCCACCAGGTGATCGCCCGGTACTGGGCCCCGGTGTCCAGGTAGCTGAGGCCGAGCTGGGCGGCGACGGCCTTGGAGGTGCTGGACTTGCCCGTACCGGAGGGGCCGTCGATGGCGACGATCACCGCCGGTGCGGTGCTGGCGCTGCTGGCGGCGGTGGCGGCGTTTCCTGCGGTTTCCACGGGCGGTGTACACCTTCCTGATCACGCGGGCGGGCGAGGCGGGGGCTGCGGGGGACGAGGGGGGCGGGGCCGCCGCGGTGGACGGACCCCCCACAAGGTTACTGGCTCGCCCGCCCGCCTTTGACTGCCGGTGACCGCCGGGATCGCCAGCCCCGCACCGGCGGACCGGTCTACCGGCGGACCGGCGGATCGGCCTACCGGCGGATCGGCTTACTGGCGGATCGACCAGCCCCGCTCGCGCAGTGCCGCGGTGAGCACCGGCGCGGCCTTCGGCTCGACCATGAGCTGCACCAGACCCGCCTGCTGCCCGGTCGCGTGCTCGATGCGTACGTCCTCGACGTTGACCCCGGCCATCCCGGCGTCGGCGAAGATCCGGGCCAGCTGTCCCGGCTGGTCGTCGATGAGGACGGCGACGATCTCGTACGTCGTGGGGGCGGATCCGTGCTTGCCGGGCACCCGGACCTGGCCCGCGTTGCCTCGGCGCAGTACGTCCTCGATCCCGGCCGCGCCGCCCAGCCGCTTGCTCTCGTCGGCGGACTGCAGCCCGCGCAGCGCGGTGACGGTCTCGTCCAGGTCGGCGGCGAGATCGGCGAGCAGGTCGGCGACCGGCCCCGGATTGGCGGAGAGGATGTCGATCCACATCCGGGGGTCGGACGCCGCGATCCGGGTGACGTCGCGGATGCCCTGGCCGCAGAGCCGTACGGCGGTGTCCTCGGCGTGCTCCAGGCGGGCCGCGACCATGCTGGACACCAGGTGGGGCATGTGCGAGACCAGGGCGACGGCGCGGTCGTGGGAGTCGGCGTCCATCACGACCGGCACCGCGCGGCAGAGCGCGACCAGCTCCAGGGCCAGGTTCAGCACCTCGGTGTCGGTGTCGCGGGTGGGGGTGAGCACCCAGGGGCGGCCCTCGAAGAGGTCGGCGGTGGCGGCCAGCGGCCCCGAGCGCTCACGACCGGACATGGGGTGGGTGCCGATGTACGCGCTCAGGTCGAGGCCGAGCGCCTCCAGCTCGCGCCGGGGGCCGCCCTTGACGCTGGCGACGTCCAGATAGCCGCGGGCCACGCCGCGCCGCATCGCGTCGGCCAGCGTGGCCGCCACGTGCGCGGGCGGCACCGCGACCACCGCGAGGTCGACCCGGCCCTCGGGCTCGGCGTCGGTGCCGGCGCCGAGCGCGGCGGCGGTGCGGGCCTGCTCCGGGTCGTGGTCGGTGAGGTGGACGGTGACGCCGCGGCTGGCGAGCGTCAGGGCCGCGGAGGTGCCGATCAGGCCGGTCCCCATGACCAGGGCTGTTCTCACTGGGCGATGTCCTTGCGGAGAGCGGCCGCGGCGCCGAGGTACACATGCGCGATGTCGGCCTTGGGCTTGTCGGACTCGATGTGGGCGAGGATACGGACGACGCGGGGCATGGCGCCCGCGATGTCGAGTTCCTGGGCGCAGATCAGCGGAACGTCGACGATGCCGAGCCCGCGGGCCGCGGCGGCCGGGAAGTCGCTGCGCAGATCGGGCGTGGCCGTGAACCAGACGCTGATCAGGTCGTCCGAGGTCAGGTCGTTGCGCGCCATGATCTCGGTGAGCAGGGCGCTGACCTGCTGGTCCATCTCCTCGGTCGTGTCCTGCCGAAGCTGGACCGCGCCTCGGACCGCTCGTACCGTCACCGCGCCGCTCCTTGTGTCTTCGTGTCTTCTCTTCGTGTCTTCTCTTCGTGTCCGCGTGTGTCCGCGTCCTGCACCCTGTCCGGGTCAGCGTAGCCAGCCCGCGCACGCGAGGGTACGGCGGTGGCGCGCTCACCCCGCCTGGAGCGGTTCAGGCGTCCCAGTGCGCGCCGAGCGCCGTCAGTTCGTCATGGTGCTCGATCCGCTCGGACCAGGCCGTGGGCCAGGCCCTTGTGCCCAGGTGCGCGCCCGCGAAGGCCCCGGTGAGGCAGGCGATGGAGTCGGAGTCGCCCGAGGTGCACGCGGCCCGGCGCAGGGCCGTGACCGGGTCGCCGGGGAAGAGCAGGAAGCACAGCAGGGCCGTGGCGAGCGCCTCCTCGGCGATCCAGCCGGCGCCGGTGGCCAGGCACGGGTCGGTCTCCTCGTTCGCCTGGCGCACCGCGGCGGCGAGGCGTTCCAGGATGGCCAGGCACTCGTCCCAGCCGCGTGCGATGAAGTGTTCCGCGCTGGGGTCCTGGGCGCGGGTCCACAGGTCGCCGAGCCAGCGGTGATGGTAGCGGGTGCGATTCTCGATGGCGTACGAGCGCAGCAGCCCGACCAGGGCCGTGGGGTCCGCCCCTGCGGCGAGCAGGAACACCGCACGCGCGGTCAGGTCGCTCGCCGCGAGCGCCGTCGGGTGCCCGTGGGTGAGCCCGGACTGCAGCTGCGCGGCGCCGGCTCGCTGCTCCTCGCTGAGCCCCGGCGCCAGCCCGATGGGCGCGACCCGCATGTTGGCGCCGCAGCCCTTGGAGTGGATCTGGCTCGCGGCCTGCCACGGCCGTTCGCTGTCCAGCTTCCGGCAGGCGATCAGGCAGGTGCGGCCGGGCGCCCGGTTGTTGTCGGGCGAGTGGTACCAGTCGACGAACTCCTCGCGGACCGGCCGCTCCAGGCGCTTGGGTCCGAGCAGTCCGCGGTCCATGGCGGTGCGCAGCCCGCGGCCGAGCGCGAGCGTCATCTGTGTGTCGTCCGTGACGAACGCGGGCTCGGGCAGGGGCATCTCCCGCCAGGGCCCGCACTTGGCGAGGATCGACGGTACGTCGTTGAACTCGGTCGGGAAGCCGAGCGCGTCTCCGATGGCGAGTCCGATCAGCGAACCCGTGGCCTTGCCGGGCACCTGTGCCACGACACCCACCCCCTTATCGTCATTGAGACTATAAGAGGGTGGGTGGGCAGCGCGCCACCACGGGGCGGGCGCACCGCGGTGTCAGCGGCTGCCACGCGTCAGAGGTCGACCTCGCGCATCAGCATGCCGACCTCGGTGTTGCTCATCCGCCGCAGCCAGCCGGACTTCTGGTCGCCGAGCGCGATCGGCCCGAAGTTCGTCCGCACCAGCTTCTCGACCGGGAAACCGGCCTCGGCCAGCATCCGGCGCACGATGTGCTTGCGGCCCTCGTGCAGGGTCACCTCGACCAGGTAGTTCTTGCCGAGCTGCTCGACGACCCGGAAGTGGTCGGCGCGGGCGTACCCGTCCTCCAGCTGGATGCCGTCCTTGAGCTGCTTGCCCAGGTCACGCGGGATGGGGCCCTGGATGGCGGCCACGTAGGTCTTCTTCACGCCGTACTTGGGGTGGGTGAGGCGGTGTGCCAGCTCGCCGTGGTTGGTGAGCAGGATGATGCCCTCGGTCTCGGTGTCGAGCCGTCCGACGTGGAAGAGCCGGGTCTCCCGGTTGGTGACGTAGTCGCCGAGGCACTGACGGCCGTCCGGGTCCTCCATGGTGGAGACGACACCGGCGGGCTTGTTCAGCGCGAAGAACTGGTACGACTGCGTGGCGACCGTCAGCCCGTCGACCTTGATCTCGTCGCTCTCGGGCTTCACCCGCAGGCCCTGCTCGACCACGATCGCGCCGTTCACCTCGACCCTGGCCTGGTCGACCAGTTCCTCGCAGGCGCGCCGCGAGCCGTATCCGGCGCGGGCCAGCACCTTCTGCAGCCGCTCGCCTTCCTGCTCGGCGCCAGGGAACGTCTTCGGGGTCTTGACCTGCGGCTTGCCCGCGTACCGCTCGCGGTTGCGCTCTTCCTGCCGTGCGTCGTACTCGCGTGACGTGGCGGGCGCGCCGCGGCGGGCGCCTCGCGCGCCGCTGCCCTGGGACGTACGAGGGCCGCCCTTGGCGCCACCCCGCGCGGCCTCGCCGCGGCCCTTCCTCGGTCCGGGGCCGCCGTCGGCCGGGCTCACGTCGTAGCGGCGCTCCTCGGGACGGGGCTTGCTGGGTCGTTTCGGCTGGCCGTCGCGGCTGCTACCGGAACCCCGGTAATCGCCGCGGCCGCCGCTGCTGCCGCGGCCGCCGCTGTTGCCACCACGGCTCCCGCCGTTGTTTCCGCTGCTGTTCCTGCCGCTGCTGCTTCGCAT
Source organism: Streptomyces sp. O3 (assembly GCF_054788135.1). Lineage (NCBI taxonomy): Bacteria > Bacillati > Actinomycetota > Actinomycetes > Kitasatosporales > Streptomycetaceae > Streptomyces > Streptomyces sp. O3. Next base: position 25,428 of record NZ_JBTVYK010000015.1, on the reverse strand, counting down.
CAAAGTTCCGTCTTGTCGTCTACGTCGTCTGGCTCCGGGGCGTCCGGATCGAACGACGGAACGCCTTCCTGCGTGTCGGCCTCGATCGCGTCCGCCTCGGGGAGGAAGGGCGCGAGCTCCGGGAGCTCGTCCAGGCCGCGCAGGCCCATCCGCTCCAGAAAGTAGTTCGTCGTCCTGTACAGGATCGCACCTGTTTCGGGTTCCGCGCCCGCCTCCCGCACCAGACCCCGCTGGAGCAGGGTCCGCATCACGCCGTCGCAGTTCACGCCGCGCACCGCGGAGACCCTGGAGCGGCTCACCGGCTGGCGGTACGCGACGACGGCGAGGGTCTCCAGAGCCGCCTGGGTGAGGCGGGCCTGCTGGCCGTCCAGGACGAAGCCCTCGACGGCGGCGGCGTACTCCGGGCGCGAGTAGAACCGCCAGCCGCCGGCCACCAGGCGCAGTTCGAAGCCGCGCCGCTGCGCCGTGTAGTCGTCGGCCAGTTCGCGCAGCGCGTCGGCGACCTCGCGGCGCGGCCGCCGCAGCACCTTGGCGAGGTGCTCATCGGTGGCGGGTTCGTCGATGACCATCAGGACGGCTTCCAGGGCGGGCTTCAGGTCCAGCTCCGAGACGGCGGCGTCCGCACCGGCCGGAAGCCGCGGACTCGTATCGCTGCTCACGCCTTCTCCTCCTTCGTCTTCGTCACGCCCGCGTCCGCGTCCGGGTCGGCGGGCGGCCGGTCGAACTCGTCCGTCACCGTGGGCTCGGCGCCCTCGCCCCCGGTCCAGCGCACCACCAGGTCGGCCAGCGCCTCGTCCTGGTCGAGTGCGACGGCCTTCTCGCGGTACAGCTCCAGGAGCGCCAGGAAGCGTGCGACGACGGTGAGTGTGTCGTCGACGTCCGCGACGAGCTCCCGGAAGCGCAGCTCGCCCGCCGCGCGCAGCCGGGCGACGACCACGTCGGCCTGTTCCCGTACGGAGACGAGCGGGGCGTGGATGTGGTCGACGTAGACCTGCGGCTTGGGCTTCGGCCGCATCGCCTTGACGGCGAGCTTCGCGAAACCCTCGGCGCCGATGTTGATGACGACCTCGGGGAGCAGCTCGGCGTGGTGGGGTTCGAGTCCGACGGTGCGCGGGTACCGCCGGGCCTCGTCATCGAGCCGCGCGCTGAAGATGTCGGCGATCTGTTTGTACGCGCGGTACTGGAGCAGCCGCGCGAAGAGCAGGTCACGGGCCTCGAGGAGGGCGAGGTCGGCCTCGTCCTCGACCTCGGCCGCGGGGAGCAGCCGGGCCGCCTTCAGGTCGAGCAGGGTCGCCGCCACTACCAGGAACTCGGTGGTCTGATCCAGGTCCCAGTCAGCGCCCATGCCCCGGATGTGCGCCATGAACTCGTCGGTGACCTTCGAGAGCGCGACCTCGGTGACGTCCAGCTTGTGCTTGGCGATCAGCTGGAGCAGCAGATCGAACGGCCCCTCGAAGTTGGCCAGCCGAACCGTGAACCGCCCCTCGTCGGCCGAGCTCCCGGTGTCGGACCCCGGCTCGGCCTCGGCCTTGGTCTCGGCCTTGGTCTCGGCCTCGGTCTCGGCCGAAGCCGCGTCGCCGGGCGCGACCGGCTCGCCCTGGGGCACTGGCCCGGTCGGCCCCGCCACGGTGGACGTCTTCGCACCGGGCCCCCGGCCGAGCGAGCGGCGGGCACGGCGGGGCTCGGCGGGGTCTTCGGACGGCATCACGATCCAGGGGCGACGAGCGACGCACGGTGGCCTACCGGCACGTACAAGGACAGGGCAGGCGCAGATTACCTCCCCAGGCCGACGACGAGTCGACGACCCGCGCCAGCCTCCCCGCGCGGGACGACTCCCCCTCGGCAGCGGTCAGCTCCGGCGGGACGCCGGAGCGCGCCAGCCTCCTGGCATCGGCAGGCCCGGCCGGTCAGCGGCCCCGCAGCCGCCGTACGAGGATGCTGGCGTCGCCACGCGACTCAAGGTCCGCGAGCACCACGGCGACCGCCTCGCGGACGATGCGTCCGCGGTCCACCGCGAGCCCGTGCTCGCCGCGCAGCACCAGGCGCGCGTGCTCGAGGTCCATCAGCTCCTCGGCGGAGACATACACCGTGATCTTCTCGTCGTGGCGTTCGCGTCCGCTGGGCCGCCTGGCCTGTGCCCTGCCGCGGCGCCGCGCGGTCCCCTCCGCTGGCCGCGCCGACGCCGACGCGGCCTGCCCGGCCGCGGCCGTCTCCTGCGCCTGGCGGCGCTTGGTGCGCCCCGCCGCGTCCACGCCCTCGGCGCCCCGGCTGCGGTGATCGCCGGACTCCGCGTCCGCGGCGGCGTGTTCGGCGTGCTCGCCGTCGTCCGGCGCGGCCCGCTCGGCGTCGCCTTCGCCCGCCGCCACGCCGTCGCTCTCGCCCGCCGGGGCCGGAACGCGCGCTTCGCCGTTGGCCGTTCGCCTGGGAGACGACGAGGTGAGCGCCATTCCCCCGGTGGTGCGGAACAGTTCGTCGGCTCCGGGCAGACTCACTCGGCGTGACACCGGGCGAGCACCTCCCTGGCGAGCTGGCGATAGGCGGCGGCGCCGACGGAGTTGGACGCGTATGTGGTGATGGGCTCACCGGCGACCGTGGTCTCCGGGAAGCGGACGGTGCGGCCGATCACCGTGTGGTAGACGTGGTCGTCGAAGGCCTCGACGACGCGGGCCAGCACCTCACGGCTGTGCACGGTGCGCGAGTCGTACATCGTGGCCAGGATGCCGTCGAGCTCCAGCTCGGGGTTCAGCCGCTCCTGGACCTTCTCGATCGTCTCGGTGAGCAGCGCCACACCGCGCAGCGCGAAGAACTCGCACTCCAGGGGCACGATCACCTTGTGCGCCGCGGTCAGCGCGTTCACGGTCAGCAGGCCGAGCGACGGCTGACAGTCGATCACGATGTAGTCGTAGTCCGCCATCAGCGGCTTGAGCGCCCGCTGCAGCGTGGACTCGCGGGCGACCTCGCTCACCAACTGCACCTCGGCGGCTGAGAGGTCGATGTTGCTCGGCAGCAGGTCCATGTTGGGCACGGCCGTCTTCAGGAGCACCTCGTCCGCCGCCATGCCCCGTTCCATGAGCAGGTTGTAGACGGTGAGGTCGAGCTCCATCGGGTTGACCCCGAGGCCGACCGAGAGCGCGCCCTGCGGGTCGAAGTCGACCAGCAGCACCCGGCGTCCGTACTCCGCGAGCGCCGCGCCCAGGTTGATGGTGGACGTCGTCTTGCCGACGCCGCCCTTCTGGTTGCACATCGCGATGATCTTCGCGGGACCGTGGTCGGTCAGCGGTCCGGGGATCGGGAAGTACGGCAGCGGGCGCCCGGTGGGGCCGATCCGCTCCCGGCGCTGGCGGGCGGCGTCCGGGGCGAGCGTCGCCGCGTACTCGGGGTCGGGCTCGTACTCGGCGTCGGGGTCGTAGAAGTGCCCCTCGGGCAGTTCTTCGTAGTCAGCGAATTGGGTGGTGTTCTCGCCACTCCGGTCGCCGGCCATGGCGTTCACTTGATGGCCATCCATGCTCTGGTGGGCTGAAAGCGTCGGCTGCGCGCCCTGGGCGCGCCGCGTGTTCTGACGGTCGGCGAAGGTGCGGACAGCGATGGAGCCGACAGCCTCGGGTCCCTCGGGGCCCGATCCCTGCGCAGGCATTCCTGGTTGACCACCTCCGGGAGTAAATGTCGACTCATTCACAAGTCGTCTTACCTCCTTGGTGACCAGGAAACTTCTAGATAGGTCAGCGTGGCACCATGCCGACGGTTGGCGACTCTATGGCGTGTCACCGGTCCGCAGCAACACAATCCGCCGGACCGGACCCGATGTGTCGGCAACCGAACACCCCGCTGTCAAGGGTGCGCAGGCACCTCTCACCAGGTTTCACGGGCGCGCGAAACGGTTAAAGGGTTACGTTCGACGCGAGTTGATCGAGCCTCACCACGTGACCCGACACACATCCGGCCGGACCTTGACAGACAAGGTCCGGCCGGATGTGCGCGATTGACGCCCGTTGTTGACACGGGCGGCGCGAGCGGCGACGTCAGCCGAGCAGGGTGCCCAGTTCGACGCTCTGCAGGCCGTGCGCTTCGGCGACGGGGCCGTAGACGACCTGGCCGTCATGCGTGTTGAGGCCCAGGGCCAGCGCCGGGTCACGGCGCAGCGCGTCGACCCAGCCGCGGTTGGCGAGTTCGACGATGTACGGCAGCGTCGCGTTGGTCAGCGCGTACGTCGAGGTGTTGGGCACCGCGCCGGGCATGTTGGCGACGCAGTAGAACACCGAGTCGTGGACCTTGAAGGTCGGCTCCGCGTGGGTGGTCGGACGGGAGTCCTCGAAGCAGCCGCCCTGGTCGATCGCGATGTCGACAAGGACACTTCCGGGCTTCATCTTGGCGACGAGCTCGTTGGTGACCAGCTTCGGGGCCTTGGCGCCCGGAATCAGCACCGCGCCGATGACGAGGTCGGCCTCGACGACGGCCTTCTCCAGCTCGTAGGCGTTGGAGACGATCGTCTGCACCTTGGTGCCGAAGATCTTGTCGGCCTCGCGGAGCTTGTTGATGTCCTTGTCGAGCAGGGTGACGTGGAAGCCCATGCCGACGGCGATCTGGGCAGCGCTCCAGCCGGAGACGCCGCCGCCGATGACGACGGCCTTGCCCGCGGCGGTGCCGGGGACGCCGCCCGGCAGCACGCCGCGCCCGCCGTTGAAGCGCATCAGGTGGTACGCGCCGACCTGCGGGGCGAGCCGGCCCGCGACCTCGGACATCGGGGCGAGCAGCGGCAGCGCGCGGTTCGCGGTCTCCACCGTCTCGTACGCGATGGCGGTGGCGCCGGACTCCAGGAGCGCGTCGGTGCACTCACGGGACGCGGCCAGGTGCAGGTAGGTGAAGAGCGTCTGGTCCTTGCGGAGGCGGTGGTACTCCTCGGCGATCGGCTCCTTGACCTTCAGCAGCAGGTCAGCGGTGGCCCACACCTCGTCGGCCGTGGGCAGGATCTGGGCGCCCGCGGCGACGAACTCCTCGTCCGTGATCGAGGAGCCGACGCCCGCGTTCTGCTCGATGACGACCTGGTGGCCGTGGCGGACGAGCTCATGCACTCCGGCGGGGGTGATGGCCACCCGGAACTCGTTGTTCTTGACCTCGCGGGGGATGCCGACCTTCATCGTCGATCACGGTCCTTGACTCAGGGATGTTTCGGGGCAACAGCAGACTTTCCCGGATGCATGGGGGCGCAACGGGATGCACCACGAGAGTACGCGGCGGAGCCAGTCTAATGAAGGATTTTGAGCTGTCTAGCCTTTCAAAGCATCAATCTGCCGGAGATGCGCTACGGATTTCGCAGGCGGAGGGTTCCCTTCCATCCTCGGGGATCTCTCTTCCCAGCATGCGCTCGGCCGTACCCCGGTGCAGCCCGGCGGCCGCCGGGTCGCCCAGCCGGTCCAGCGTGTCGGCCAGCCTGAGCTGCAACGCGGCCAGCAGCCGCACATCACGCGCCCGCCGGGCCCACTCCACCGCCTCCCGGCAGGTGTGCAGCGACGCGTCGGGGTGGCCCGCGTACTCCTGGACACGGGCCAGCTCGCTCAGCGCCCGCGCGTGGGAGGCGACGTCGCCCGCCTTGCGGTACCCGGCGACGGCGGAGCGCCAGTTGCGCAGCGCCTCCCCGTAGCGGCCCGCGTAGGTGTGCGCGGCCGCGACGCGTCCGTACAGCCGGGCGGCGTCCAGCCGCTCGGCGCGCGCCAGCCGCGCGCCGAGCGCCCGGCCGAACCAGTCGGCGGCCCGCTGCCAGTCCCCCAGTTCCTGGTAGGCGCCGCCGACGGATTCCATCGCCCGGCAGGTGGCGTACGGGTCGTTCGCGGTCCGCGCCACGTCCAGCGCCTCGCGGTAGCGGGCCAGCGCCTGCCGGGTGCGTCCCGTGGCGGCGTCCAGGTCCGCGAGGTTCAGCAGCGCGGCGGCCTGCTCGCGCCGCAGGTCGCACCGGGTCGCCACATCCAGGACCAGCTGGTGGACGCCGTACAGCTCGGGTGCGGCGGCCTCGGTGCCGCGGTGCGCGACCAGGGCCCTGGTGAGCGCGGCCATCAGCCGTCTGGCCAGGGTGTCGAGTTCGCCGTCGGCCACCGCGAGCCGGGCCGAGGCGAACAGCGCGGCCTTACGGTCGGCGAGCCACGCCGCGCCCGCCGCGGGGGTGGCGAAGCGCAGCGAGCGGGGCAGTCCGGCGAGCCGCTTGCGGGCCGGTGAGCCGTCCGGCTCGGTGACCGCCCGGCAGGACTGCAGCAGCCGCACCGTACGCTCCAGCATCCGGGCGCGGGCCAGCTGGAGCTCGGCCGGGCGGTCCGCCGCTTCGGACAGCGCGCGCAGGGCCGGCAGCAGGCAGCCGGGCACCTCATACTGCGGCAGTTCCGGGTCCGCGCCGCCGCGCCGCGTGGCACGGGGCGGATCCAGGGGGCGCAGCATCCCGCGCGCCGTCAGGTCGTCCAGCGTGACCCGTGCGGCCGATACGGAGCACCCGGCCAGCGCGGACGCGGTGTGCGGGTCGGCGATCCCGGCGGGGGCCAGCGCGAGCAGGCGCAGTATCCGCGCGGCGGGGCGCGGGAGGCCGTCGTAGGCGAAGCGGAAGACCCGTTCCAGGGAGCCGTGCGCACCGGCCGTGCTCTCCGGCAGGTCGCGCAGCTGTTTGGCGAGTTCGGCGACCGAGGCCTTCGGCCTGGCCGCCAGCCAGCCGCCGGCCAGGACCAGCGCGGCGGGCTGGTGGGCGCACTGCTCGGCCAGGCCCTCGGCGGCCCGCGGGTCGCAGGTGATGCGCACCGACCCGGCGAAGCCGCTGAGCAGGGCGCGGGCGGAGGCGGCGTCCAGGCCGCCGAGTGTGCACGGCCGTACGTCGGGGATGCCGGTCAGCGGTCCCTCGGCGGTGGCCACGACAAGGCAGTCCGGCGCGTCCGGCAGCAGCGGGTCGACCTGCTCGGCGTCGGCGGCGCCGTCCAGCAGCAGCACGACCCGGCGTGCGGACAGGGCGTCGCGCAGCTCGCCGGTGAGGTCGTCGACGGCGGCGCCGGGAGTCACCGGGAGGCCCAGCGCGCCGAGGAGTTCCCCGGCGGTGCGCTCGGTGGGGACGCGGGCGCCGGCGGGGTCGGTGAGCCGGGCGCGCAGCACCCCGTCCGGATAGCCGTCCTCGACCTGCCGGGTCAGTTCCCCGGCCAGCGCGGTGCGTCCGGAGCCCGGCCGTCCGGCGATGAGCAGGACACGCGCGCGTGGGCGCTTGCGGCCGGTGAGGGTGTCCAGGCCGGTGCGCGCGATGTCGGCGCGCAGCTCCTTCAACTCCCGGTCCCGCCCGAAGAATCCGGGGATTCCCGAACGGGGATCGGCTCCCGGAGCGGGGCCCTTCGGCACGGACGACTCCGTGTGGGTGTCCACCGCCTGATCCGTCACGGGCCACGCTCCCGTCCGCCTGCGCACCGAGCCCGCCGCGGCTGCGGTCGGGGGGCTTCCGAGCGTAGTTCACGCTCTGCGACGGAACGGGGGGAGCGCGGCGGGCACATCCCTCGATCGGATCAACGGATGGTCATACCGGACATCCCGGAACCGGAAGCCGGGACTCAGCCCCTCAGGCCTCGAAGGGGCGGGCGGGCCACGGCGCGTCAGCCGGGCGCAGCGCGTCCAGGCCGTCGCCGCGCTCCGCGGCCACGAGCGACAGGACGCCCACGACCAGGCAGTTGTTGTGGAGTTCACCGGCGAGCACGCCGCGTACCAGCTCATCCAGCGGCACCCGCGCGAGCTCCATGTCGGCCTCTTCCTCGCTGACGTCGAAGCGCTCGCCCTCGGCTTCCGACAGGTCACGGGCGAGGAAGATCCGTACCGCCTCGTCACAGCCGCCGGGCGTGGTGAACACATCGGTGAGCACCCGCCAGTCCCCGGCCTTGACGTGCGCCTCCTCGTACAGCTCGCGCTGAGCCGCGTGCAGCGGGTTCTCACCGGGCACGTCCAGCAGCCCGGCCGGGATCTCCCAGAGCTTGTGCCGCACCGGGTGCCGGTACTGCTTGAGCACCAGGGCCCGGCCGAGGTCGTCGAGGGCCAGGATGGCCACAGAGCCGGGGTGGACCTGGTAGTCACGGCGGACGACCGTGCCGTCGGGCATGACCACGTCGTCGGTGCGGACGCTGGTCTTGTTCCCGGCGAAGGGCGTGTCACTGGCCGTGACCTGCCACTGCTCGGCGGTGTCCCTGAGCGTCATGAAGAACGTCCTCCTACGCGCGCGTGCGCACGCCACAGACAGCGAAAACCACAGACAGCGAAACCGGGGTACGAGCCGCAAAAGGCCCGTACCCCGGCAACCGTATCCCGCCGGTGCTTCCTACTTCTTGGCACCCTGCTGGCGCTGTACGGCGGCCCTGACCAGGCCCGCGAAGAGCGGATGCGGGCGGGTGGGCCGGGAGCGCAGCTCCGGGTGCGCCTGGGTGGCGACCAGGTACGGGTGCACCTCGCGCGGGTACTCGACGTACTCGACGAGCTTGTTGTCCGGCGAGGTGCCGGAGAAGACCAGGCCCGCCTTCTTCTCCAGCTCGGCGCGGTAAGCGTTGTTGACCTCGTAGCGGTGGCGGTGGCGCTCCTCGACGTACTCCTTGCCGTCGTACACCTCGCGGACGAGGGAGCCGTCGGCGAGCTTCGCCGGGTACATGCCCAGCCGCATGGTGCCGCCCATGTCGCCCTCGCCCGCGACGATGTCGAGCTGCTCGGCCATGGTGGAGATCACCGGGTGTGCGGTGGCCGCGTCGAACTCGGTGGAGTTGGCCTCCGGGATGTCCGCCAGGTTGCGGGCCGCCTCGACGACGATGCACTGCAGACCCAGGCAGAGCCCGAGCAGCGGGATCTTGTTCTCGCGGGCGTAGGTGATCGCGCCGACCTTGCCGTTCACGCCGCGGTCGCCGAAGCCGCCGGGCACGCAGACCGCGTCCACGTCGCCGAGCTGCCGGGCCGCGCCCGCGGGGGTCTTGCAGTCGTCGGACGTGACCCACTTGATCTTGACCCGCGCCCTGTTGGCGAAGCCGCCCGCGCGCAGCGCCTCGGTGACCGACAGGTAGGCGTCGGGCAGGTCGATGTACTTGCCGACCAGGGCGACGGTGACCTCGTGGTTCGGGTTGTGCACCCGGTCCAGCAGGTCGTCCCACTGGGTCCAGTTCACATCGCGGAACGGCAGGTCCAGCTTACGGACGACGTAGGCGTCCAGGCCCTCGGTGTGCAGCACCTTGGGGATGTCGTAGATCGACTTGGCGTCGATCGCGGCGACCACCGCGGCCTCGTCGACGTCGCACATCAGCGAGATCTTGCGCTTGATGGAGGTCGGCACCTCGCGGTCGGCGCGCAGCACGACGGCGTCCGGCTGGATGCCGATGTTCCGCAGCGCGGCCACGCTGTGCTGGGTGGGCTTGGTCTTCAGCTCACCGGACGGGCCGATGTAGGGCAGCAGCGAGATGTGCACCACGAAGACGTTGTCCCGGCCGACCTCGTGCCGGACCTGGCGGACGGTCTCCAGGAACGGCAGCGACTCGATGTCGCCGACGGTGCCGCCGACCTCGGTGATGACCACGTCGACGTCGTCGGTGGCCATCCGCCGGATGCGGTGCTTGATCTCGTTGGTGATGTGCGGGATGACCTGCACGGTGTCGCCGAGGTACTCGCCGCGCCGCTCCTTGGCGATGACCTGCGAGTAGACCTGCCCCGTGGTGACGTTGGCCGAGCCGTCCAGGTCGACGTCGAGGAAGCGCTCGTAGTGGCCGATGTCCAGGTCGGTCTCGGCGCCGTCGTTGGTGACGAACACCTCGCCGTGCTGGAACGGGTTCATGGTGCCGGGGTCGACGTTCAGGTACGGGTCGAGCTTCTGCATGGTGACCCGCAGGCCCCGCGCCTTGAGCAGCGCACCCAGGCTGGAGGCGGTCAGGCCCTTGCCGAGGGAGGAGGCGACACCCCCGGTGACGAAGATGTGCTTGGTCGTCGTGGCTTTGGGCGGCATGGCCAAGAGGGGGCTCCCGTGGTCGCGAGGTGGTGGTGCGTACCGGCGTCCGGCCCGGATTCGGGGGTTGCCGTCGCTGCGGTTCGGGGGCCAGGCTCGATGACTCTTTCGCCCACCGGTCCACGGGCTACCAGGGTATCAGCGACCGAGGGGGGTCGCTTCCCGCCGCCGCCGCACCCGGCCGCGCGGCGGCGCTCCCCGCCTCGCGGCTCCCCCGCCGCGCGGCACCGCCCGCCCGCGCCGCTCACGCCCCGCACCCGGCCGATCACCCGCGGCGCGGGGTTCGCGTACGACGCACCGGGGCCCACCCGTTCGGCGGACAGATATTTGTCGCGACCCTCGCGCGGATCATTAGGGTGCGTCGTATCCTGCTCGGACACTCGCTGCCGAGCCAGGCCGGCCCACGGCACCATCCCCGCCCGAACCGGATCACCCAAGCTCGTCAACGACCCTTGACTGCAACGCAAGCGCCCCGCGGGGCGGACGTGGCCGTTCGACTGGAGATGCACGTGGCCGGGCGCATCGAGGACTACGCACTCATCGGCGATATGCAGACCGCCGCCTTGGTCTGCCGGGACGGCACAGTCGACTGGCTGTGTCTGCCCCGCTTCGACTCACACGCCGTGTTCGCCGGGCTGCTCGGCACCGAGGAGCACGGTTTCTGGCGGCTGGGACCCGCGCACTCGGCGCAGGCCGGGCCGCCCCCCGCCGCCCGCCGCAGCTATCGCGGCGACTCGCTGGTGCTGGAATCGGAGTGGGACACCCCGCGCGGCACGGTCCGGGTGACGGACTTCATGCCGCCACGCGACGGCGCTCCGCAGCTGGTGCGGATCGTGGAGGGCGTCAGCGGACGGGTCCCGATGCGCTCGGCGCTCCGTATGCGCTTCAGTTACGGGCGGATCGTCCCCTGGGTGCACCGGTTCGACGGGCGCACCGTCGCCGTCGCGGGACCGGACTCGGTATGGCTGGACACCTCCGCCGAGACCTACGGCAAGGACCTCACCACCTACGCCGACTTCACCGTCGCGCCCGGCGAACGGCTGGCGTTCACGATCAGCTGGCAGCCCTCGCACCACGAGCCGCCCGCGCTGCCCGAACCCGAGGCGGCGCTGGAGGCGACCGAGGACTTCTGGCGCGAATGGGTCGAGCAGTGCACGTACCACGGCCCCTACCGCGAGGCCGTGATCCGCTCGCTGATCACCCTCAAGGCCCTCACCTACGCGCCGACCGGCGGGATCGTGGCCGCGCCCACCACCTCGCTGCCGGAGGACATCGGCGGCTCCCGGAACTGGGACTACCGCTTCACCTGGCTCAGGGACGCGGCGATCACCCTCTCCTCGCTGCTGCGCACCGGCTACCGCGAAGAGGCCCGCGCCTGGCGCGAGTGGCTGCTGCGGGCGGTCGCGGGCGACCCCGAGAACCTCCAGATCATGTACGGCATCGCGGGCGAACGAGAGCTGGGCGAGACCGAGCTGGACTGGCTGCCCGGATACGAGGGCTCCCAGCCGGTCCGGGCGGGCAACGGCGCCGCCCACCAGCTCCAGCTCGACGTGTACGGCGAGGTCACCGAGGCCCTGCACCTGGCCCATATGACCGGCCTGTCCCGCAACGACTACGCCTCGCTGCTCCAGCTCAAGCTGATCCGCTATCTGGAGACCCACTGGAACCAGCCGGACGAGGGCATCTGGGAGGTGCGCGGACCGCGCCGCCACTTCGTGCACTCCAAGGTGATGGCCTGGGTCGCCGTCGACCGCACCATCCGGCTGATCGAGTCGGGCGACGCCGACGGGCCGCTGGCGAAGTGGCGGGAACTGCGCGACGACATCCACCGGGACGTCTGCGAGAAGGGCTACGACCCGGAGCGCAACACCTTCACCCAGTCCTACGGCTCCAAGGAGCTGGACGCGTCCCTGCTGGTCATCCCGCAGGTGGGCTTTCTGCCGCCGGACGACAAGCGGGTGGTCGGCACCATCGAGGCGATCCAGCGGGAGCTGTCCACGTCCGACGGGTTCGTGCTGCGCTACCCGACGTCCGGTGACGACGCGGGCGTCGACGGCCTCGAAGGGGACGAGGGCGCCTTCCTGGCCTGCTCCTTCTGGCTCGCCGACGACCTGGCGATGATCGGGCGCGTGGACGAGGCCCGTGAGCTCTTCGAGCGGCTGCTCTCGCTCCGCAACGACGTGGGGCTGCTCGCCGAGGAGTGGGACCCGCGCCTGCAGCGCCAGGTGGGGAACTTCCCGCAGGCGTTCAGCCACGTCCCGCTGATCGACACGGCACTGCGGCTGACGGCTTCGGGGGCGTACGGAGGCTGAGGCCACCGCACGCGAACGTCCCGGACGAACCGGAGCGAGATGCTCCGGGAACGGGTGTACGGGTACCGTCCCGCCCATGGACATGCAGGGCGGGATCACCGTGCAACGGGCGCTGGAGCTGCCGGGACTGCGCAGCGGCCTTCCGGAGGTCGTGGCGGGCGCCGACCGGTTGCAGCGCACCGTGCGCTGGGTGCACGCGGGCGAGACACCGAACATCGCGTCCCTGCTCAAGGGCGGCGAACTGCTGCTCAGCACCGGTATCGGGCTCGGCGCCCGGCCCGCCGAGCAGCGTGCCTTCGTGACGAAGCTGGCCGAGCGCCGGATCGCCGCGCTGGTGGTCGAGCTGGGCACCCGGTTCGACCGGCTGCCCGCGGCGATCGTGGACACCGCGCGCGCCACGGGGCTGCCGCTGGTGCAGCTGCACCGCGAGGTGGCCTTTGTGACGGTCACCGAAGAGGTGCACACCGAGATCGTCAACGGCCACTACGCGCTGCTCCAGCAGGCCGAGGAGGTGCACCGGCGGTGCACCCAGGTGCTGCTCGGCGGGGGCGGGGTGCCGCAGGTGCTCGGCACGCTCGCGGACTTCGGCGGCAATCCGGTGTTCCTGGAGACCGCCGACGGGCAGCTCCTGTACGCGGCCGGGCCGGGCGGATCCCCGTCCGCGAGCGCGGGCGCGGGCCTGGGTGCGGGCGCGGGCATGGGCGCGGGTGTGGGCGCGGGTGTGGGTGAGGCCGTCGGCGGTGAGGTCGATCCGCTCCAGGTCTGGGAGGGGCTGCGCGGCAAACGGCCGGAGCGGGGCACCGGGCCGCCCGCGGGCGCGGTGGTCGTCGACGTCCCCGGTGGCGGCCCCGGCACGGGGTCCGTGCGCGCCCGCCTGGTCCAGCTCCCGGTGGCGGCGCCGCTGCTCGCGGTGCACCGCATCGCGGCCGAGCGGGCGGCGGGCATCCTGGCCGTCGTGCTGATGCAGGCCCGCCAGGAGGAGGAGCTGGCGGCACGCGGCCGCGGGGACTTCCTGACCGACCTCGCGGAAGGCCGCTGCACCGCCGACGACGCCCCCGCCCAGGCCAGGGTGCTGGGCTTCAAGCCGGGTGCGGGGCCGCTGCTGCCGATGGTGATGCGGCTCCCCGGCAGCGGAGGCGGCGGAGGCGGCGGGCATGGCGCTGGGGACGGCGGTGACGGCCTGGCGCCCGGCGGCGGCTGGGCGGTGCTGGCCCGTGCGGTCACCGAGGAGCTGGCGGCGGTGGGAGTGCCGGTGCTGGTGGGGGTGCGTCCGGTCGAGGGGCGAGTGCCGCTGCTGCTCGGGCTGCGCTCGGAGTCCGAGCGGGGCGCGGTCGCCGACCGGGTCGCGGCGGCCCTGCGGGCCGGGGCCGAGCGGGCCGGTATCCGGGGGCCCGCGGCGCGGGCGCCGGTCGTGGTGGCCGGGGACGTCGCGGGCGGCTGGGCGGCGGCGGCCGCGGGGCTGCGGCACGCGGCCGAGACGGCGGCCGCGGCGCAGGGGCTCCCGGACCGTCCGTGGTACGACGCGCGGCGCCTGGACACCGACCTGCTGCTGTGGCGGCTGCGCGAGCACCCCGACCTGGCGGCGTTCGTCGGCCGGGCGATCGGTCCGCTGCGCGCGCACGACCGCAGGTCGAAGACCCCGCTGCTGCCGACGCTGGAAACCTATCTCGCGCATGCGGGCCGCAAGGCGGAGACCGCCCGCGAGCTGCATCTGAACCGGCAGACGCTGTACAACCGGCTCGCGCGGATCGCGGAACTGCTCGGCACGGACCTGGACGACCCGCAGACGGTGCTCGCCCTCAGCCTGGCCCTGCGGGCCCGCCGCCACGTGCCGTGACACCGGCCAGGCTCCGGCTGGGGCTGGCTCTGGGCCTGGGCCTGGGCCTGGGCCTGGGCCTGGAGTCAGGGCTGCGCCAGCTCGTCGTACACGCTCAGGATCTGGGCGACCGTCGTGTCCTCGGTCGGCCAGCTCGCCGCCTGGGCCAGGCCCCTGGCCCTGAGCCGCGCCCTGCGCTCCGGGTCGGCGAGCAGCGCGGCCACCGCGTCCGCGAGTGCGTCCGCGTCTCCGTACGGGACCAGTTCGGCCGCGTCCCCCACCAGCTCGGGCACCCCGCCAACCGCGGTGGCGACCAGCGGAACACCCGCGTGCAGCGCCTCGTGGGCGAGCACCGAGCGGGACTCCCAGCGGCTGGGGAGCAGCGCGACATCGGCGGCGGCGAGCAGTTCCGGGATGTCCGCGCGGCGGCCGAGCAGCCGTACGGGGAGGTCTTCGCCCTCGATACGGCGCTGCAGCGCGGCCCGTTCGGGCCCCTCTCCCGCGACGACCAGCAGCGGCGCGGGGTCCAGCCGCCGCCACGCGCGCGTGGCGTCCAGCAGTGTGCCGTATCCACGGTGCCGGTCCAGCGAGCCGACGGCCATGAGCAACGGGCGGTCGACAGCGCCCAGTTCGGCCCTGGCCTTGTGGCCCAGCCGGTCGGGGTCGTCGGGACCGGGGGCGGCCGTGCGGCGGGACACGGGGAACGCGATCGGCGCGAGCCGCGCGTCGCGGGCGCCGCGGCTGCGGGCCCGGGCGACCAGCTCCGACGACGTGCCGAGTACCACGGCCGCGGCCCGCGCGACCCGCCGTTCGAGCAGCCGCAGGACCGGGGCCCTGGCGCCCTCCGCACATCCGCGCGCGTGCCAGGTGACGACCAGCGGGGTACGGCGGCCGTCGGGGCGGGTGGCGCGCCCGGCGAGGGCGAGCGACGCGCGCAGCGCGGCGTGCAGCCCGTGCGCGTGGACGAGGTCGGCGTCCGCGCAGGCAGCGCGCAGCGCGGCCACGGACATCGGGTCGGTGCGGCGCGGCACAGGGGCGAACGTCGCCCCGGCGCCGGTGAAGTCGTAGCGCGCGTCGAGCTCGGGCGGCGCGCACACGGTCGCCCGTACGCCGCGCGCGACCAGCCCCGCGGCGAGCGAGCGGACATGGGCGGTGCTGCCCGCGCTGCCGCCGCCGAGCACCTGCACGGTACGCAACTGCGGCTGGCCTTGCGGTGAGTGGCTGCTCACGTGGCCGGGGCTCCTGAGTCGACGGACGGCTTCGCGGACGGACGCGCTGGGGACGCTTCGGACGGCGGGCGCCGAGCGCACCGCCAAGGATGCCAGCCCGCACAGGCGCTCCGGCACCGCCGACGTGCCGATCGCGTAAGGGAGCGCCCACGACACCCCACCACTTCACCCACACGAGCGACCGCACACCAGTCCACTCACCGCCGCGCTGCCTCCCGCCCATGCCGTCTCCCCCCGTTGTGGGCATACGTTCCTCAGGGCGAGAGAGCACCTCCCATTCGAGCGAAGCCGAGAGTGGGGGAGGGTGAGCACACCCCCCGACCCCGGTGAACCGCTCCGACAGGCCGCAGGGCAACACCCTCCCGTGGCACGGGGCCCTGGGGCACCCGGAGAACAACTACGCGGCGGAGCCGCGCGCCGCGGCCGCGTCGCCGTACACCGCCGCCGCGACCACCCCCGCCGCGTGCACCACGAGCCCCGCCCGCCCGTTGCCCGCGACGACCGCCGCCCCCAGCCCCGCGCCCACCGCATGCGCCCCGGCGTCGCCCAGCATGGTCCGCTCGCCCAGATCGTCCGCGAGCACCGCCGCGACCGCGCCCATCGGGGCCGCCGCGAGCGCGCCGTCCCGCTTCAGCAGCCCCGGCGCGCCGAGCGCCAGCGCGAGCAGCGCCGCACGCCCAGGACGTACGTCCACGAGGTTCACACCGTGCGCGGCGCCCGCGATGACCACACCCGCCAGCACCTTGTCGACCGGCCGTTCCTTGAGCAGCGCGCCCGCGGCGAGACCGGCCGCCCCGATGCCGAGGAGCTTCACCGCGCCGCTGGTCACCTCGCCGCGGCGCAGCGCGCCCAGGTGCGCGCGGAACCCGCGCCGTGGATCGTCGGCGCCCGCGAGGTCGTCGTACGCCCCGCAGGCTCCCGCCGCGGCCACGGCCAGCGCGGCCCCCGCGCGGGCACGGGGCGGCAGGCCGCGCGGGGCGAGCGCCCCGAGCACGCCGCCGACGACGGTCGCGGGCCCGGCGCACAGGTCGACGGTGCGGCCCGCGAAGTTCCTCCGCTCCCAGCGCCCCGAGTCCCCGCGCCCGCGGCGCAGTGCCTCGTACCCGGCGCGGGTCGCCGCGGCGGCGGTGAGCAGCGCGGTCAGACGGCCGCCGGGCGGTCGGCAGTCGGTCATGCTCAGCCGTCCGCTCGGGCCGTCGCCAGGAGTTCCTCCGCGTGCGCGCGGGCCGTCTCGGAGTCCTCCTGGCCCGCGAGCATCCGGGACAGTTCACGGACCCGGTCCTCGCCTTCGAGTACCTGCACCCCGGACCGGGTCACCGAGCCGTCGTGCGTCTTCTCGACGAGCAGCTGCCGGTCGGCGAAGGCCGCCACCTGCGGCAGGTGGGTGACGACGACGACCTGCGCGGACCTGGCGAGGCGGGCGAGGCGGCGGCCCACCTCGACGGCAGCCTTGCCGCCGACGCCCGCGTCGACCTCGTCGAACAGGTACGTCGGCACCGGGTCAGAGCCCGCGAAGACCACCTCCACCGCGAGCATCACGCGGGACAGCTCACCGCCGGACGCGCCCTTGGCGATCGGGCGGGGCGGGGCGCCGGGGTGCGGCGCGAGGAGCAGTTCGACCTCGTCGACGCCGCTGGCGGTGTAGGCGAGGGCGCGGCCCGCGACCTCGATGCCGGAGCCCTCGTCGACGGCCTCCGTCTGGCGGATGTCGACGCTCACGCGCGCGTGCGGCATCGCGAGCGAGGCCAGCTCCGCGGTGACGGCGGCGGCGAACCGTTCGGCGGCCTCGGTGCGGGCGGCGGTCAGGGCGGCCGCGAGTTCGCCCAGTTCCGCGCTGAGGGCCGCGCGTTCGGCGGTCAGCTCGCCGATGCGGTCGTCGTCGCCGTCGAGTTCGGTGAGCCGGGTGGCGCCCCGCTCGGCCCAGGCCAGTACGGCGTCGACGCCCTCGCCTGACGCGTCGTACTTGCGGGTCAGCTGGGTCAGCGCGGCCCGCCGCTCCTCGACCGCGGCCAGGCGCAGCGGATCGGAGTCGAGGTCGTCGGCGTACCCCGCCAGGTCCCCTGCCACGTCGCCCAGCAGGATGCCGATCTCGCCGATCCGGTCGGCGAGCGCGGCCAGCTCCGGGTCGTGCGCGCGTACGGCGTCCAGCGCCCGGTGCGCGCCGCCGACGAGCAGCCCCGCGTCGACGCCCTCCGGGTCCTCGGGGTTCCCGGCGAGCGCGGCGTGCGCGGCCGTGGCGGCGGACGCGAGCGCCTCGGCGTGCCCGAGCCGCTCGGCCTCGGCGGCGAGCTCGGCGTCCTCACCGGCGCGCGGTTCGACCGCCGCGATCTCGTCGAGCCCGAAGCGCAGCAGATCGGCCTCCTGGGCGCGCTCGCGAGCCCGGACGGTCAGCTCGTCGAGTTCGGCCGCCACCGCCCGCAGCCTGCGATAGGCCACCGTGTACTTGGCGAGCGGCGCGGCCACCGGGTCCCCCGCGTACCGGTCGAGCGCCTGCCGCTGGCGGGCGGGTTTGAGCAGGCCCTGCTGGTCGGTCTGGCCGTGTACGGCGACCAGGTCGTCGGCGAGCTCGCCGAGCAGCCCGACCGGCACCGACCGGCCGCCGAGGTGCGCGCGGGAGCGGCCTTCGGCGGAGACCGTGCGGCTGATCAGCAGCGCCCCGTCGTCGAGTTCGGCGCCCGCCTCCTCGGCGCGCAGCACCGCCGAGGCGTCGGCGGGCACGGCGATCCGCCCCTCCACCACCGCCGCCCTGGCGCCGATCCGCACCAGGGCGGGATCCGCGCGTCCGCCGAGCAGCAGCCCGAGGCTGGTGACCACCATCGTCTTGCCCGCACCGGTCTCACCCGTCACGGCGGTGAAACCTGGTGACAGCTCGACGACCGCGTCGTCGATGACTCCGAGCGACCGTATCCGCATCTCCTCCAACACGGACACGACCTTACGAGGTCGGCGCCCCGCATGGCGACGGGCCCCGCCCCGCACGGGCGAAGACGCAGGTGATCAGGGGACACAGCGGACGAACTGTCACCCGCGGGGTGGAACTCCGGCGGCCGTGCCGCTTCCCGCCGCAGCGTCAGCGCCTCAGCCCCCTCTCCTCTGCTGCTCCGTAACCTCAGAGCCCCAGGGAGACAGGGCCTAGGGCTGGTCCGGCGCTCCCCGCCAGCCCGAGACCGGCAGCGCGAACTTGGCCACCAGGCGGTCGGTGAACGACGCGTGGTGCAGCCGGGCCAGCCGGACCGGCACCGCGCCCCGGCGCACCTCCACCCGCGCTCCGGCGGGCAGCTCGACCGCCCGCCTGCCGTCGCACCACAGCACGCCGTGCGGCGTGTGCGGCTGCACCTCGACGGCGAGCACCGAACTCGGCGAGGTCACCAGCGGCTTGGCGAACAGCGCGTGCGCGCTGATCGGCACCATGAGCAGCGCCTCCACCTCGGGCCACACCACGGGACCGCCCGCCGAGAAGGCGTACGCCGTGGACCCGGTCGGGGTCGCGCACACGATGCCGTCGCAGCCGAAGCCGGAGACCGGCCTGCCGTCGATCTCCAGGACGACCTCGAGCATCCGCTCCGGGGACACCTTCTGGACGGCCGCCTCGTTCAGCGCCCAGTCGGTGTGCACCACGCTGCCGTTGTCCCGTACCAGGACGTCGAGGGTCATCCGCTCCTCGACCTCGTACGCGCGCGTGACGACCCGGTCCACGACCTTGTCCAGGTCGTCCCGCTCGGCCTCCGCGAGGAACCCGACCCGGCCGAGGTTGACGCCGAGCATCGGCACCCCGGAGGCGCGCGCGAACTCGGCGCCGCGCAGCAGGGTGCCGTCCCCGCCGAGCACCACGATCAGCTCGCAGCCGTTCAGCACGTCGCCGGTGGCGTCCGGCACCCGCTCGACGCTGGACGGCAACGGCAGGTCGGGGGCCTCCGACTCGAGCACCCGTACCCCGAGGCCGCTGTGCAGCAGCCCCTGTACGACGAGTTCCGCGCTGCGGATGGCGGCCGGGCGTCCGGTGTGCGCGAGCAGGAAGACGGTGCGCGTGCGGTCGGCCGTCGCCTCGGCGGCCGTCGCGTCGGCGGCCAGCGCCTCAGTGGTCGGCCCCTCAGTGGTCAGCGTCGTCGCATCAGTGGTCAACTCGGTCCCTCCGCCACCGCACGGTCGGCGTCCGCCGGGTCGAGTGCGGGTGCCCCGGCCCTGAGCCACAGAAAGTACTCGACATTGCCGGACGGCCCCGGCAGCGGGCTCGCGGTGACGGCCCGCGTCCCGAAGCCCAGGTCCAGGGCCTGACCGGCCACCGTCCGCACGGCCTCGGCGCGCAGTGCGGCGCTGCGCACCACACCGCCGCTCCCGAGCCGCTCCTTGCCCACCTCGAACTGCGGCTTGACCATCAGCACCAGGTCGGCGTCCGGCGCGGCGCAGCGCACCAGGGCGGGCAGCACGAGCCCCAGCGGGATGAAGGACAGGTCGCCGACCACCAGGTCCACCGGCTGGCCGTCGATCGCCTCCAGGGTCAACTCCCGTACGTTGGTACGGTCCTTGACGGTGACCCGGTCATCGCTCCGCAGCGACCAGGCGAGTTGGCCGTAGCCGACGTCCACGGCCACCACATGGGCCGCTCCGGCCCGCAGCAGCACATCGGTGAAGCCCCCGGTCGACGCGCCCGCGTCCAGCGCGCGCCGTCCCTCGACCTTCAGCCCCTGCGGCACGAAGGCGGCGAACGCGCCCGCGAGCTTGTGCCCGCCGCGGGAGACGTAGTCGGGGTCGTCCGCGTCGTCGGCGACCACGATGGCGGCGCCGGTCTCCACCTGGGTCGCGGACTTGGTCGCGGTATTGCCGCCGACGGTCACCCGCCCGGCGGCGATCAGCTGTCCGGCGTGCTCGCGCGACCGCGCCAGCTTGCGGCGGACCAGCTCGGCGTCGAGGCGGCGGCGTGCCACTCCTGCCACGTTCGGTTCAGCTCCTGTCGTCGTACGGGCGGCCGGGGGCGGGTGCCGGAGGACCCTGGCGTGCGTCCAGCGCGGTCAGCGCGTCGCGCAGCCCCCCGTGTACATCCTCGTACACCTCGATGTGCCCGTCCGTGGCGAGGTGGTCGGCGTCCCCGAGGCGCGCTATCCGCGCGTCGACGTCGGCGTTCCCGGTGGCGGTACGGGGAACGCCGAGGGGCCGGGGCCCGGCCGGATGGTAGGTCGTCTGTGCGGCCGGCGGCTCCCCGTCGAGCCCCGGCGTCGTGTCGCTCATGCCCCGACGCTACCGCGAACGGCTGGGGTACCGTCGGTCACGATGGCGACGATGGAGGAGTGCCGCGCCGCACTCGACACACTTTCGGACACCCTGGCCGGGGCCGACGGCGAGGTACGCGGCGTCATCGCCCGAGAGCGTTCGCTCAGCTGCCGTGTCACCGACCTGGACGCCACCTTCGAGGGACGGCTGAAGGACGGCCGGATCGAGCTCACCGGCACGCACAGCGGCCCGCCGCGCGGCAAGGCGCAGATCCGGCTCGCCATGACCAGCGACGACCTGGTCTCGCTGGTCGGCGGTGAGCTGCACTTCGCCAGGGCCTGGGCCTCGGGACGGGTACGGCTGGAAGCCGGGGTCCGGGATCTGCTCCGGCTCAGGTCGCTGCTCTGACCGGTCGCGCCGCGGATGCCGCCCGGACTACCTGCCTCGCCCGGCCCGTCTGCCCCGCCTGACCTGGCGATCTATCCGGCGGTCTGTCAGCGATCTACAGCCCCAGCCGGGCCAGCGGCTTCCCCGCGTCCAGCGTGCAAGCCCCCTCCCCGGCCTGGGTCCACGCCGCCGCGCACAGCGCCCGCAGCCCGTCCATGACCGCGCCGTCGCCGTCGAGCGCGAGCGCGTCATCCCGTACGGACGCGGTCCATCCGCCGCAGGCGAACCCGTCCCCCGCCGCGGACACCGGCGGCTGGCCGGTCAGCATGCCGCGCAGATCCGCGTCGACATAGGTCGGCCGGTGCTCGGGCCGTGCGGCCAGCAGCCGGGCGGCGTCCGTCACCCCGGTCAGCACGAGCAGCGAGTCGACCTCGCCGTTGAAGGCCCCTTCGATATCCGTGTCCAGCCGGTCGCCGACCACCAGCGGCCGCTCGGCCCCGGTCCGCAGGATCGTCTCGCGGTGCATCGGCGGCAACGGCTTGCCCGCCACCTGCGGCTCGGCTCCGGTCGCGATCCGGACGACCTCGACCCCCGCCCCGTTGCCCGGCACGATCCCCCGCGGGCTGGGAACCGTCAGGTCGGTGTTGGACGCGAACCACGGCACCCCGCGCGCGATGGCGACGCACGCCTCGGCGAACCGGCCCCAGGCCAGTTCGAGCCCGCCATACCCCTGCACCACCGCCGCCGGGTCGTCCTCCGCGTACTCCACCGGCACCAGGCCGCGCTCGCGCAGCGCGACCCGCAGCCCCTCGCCCCCGATCACCAGCACCCGCGAACCAGCTGGCACCTGCTCGGCGATCAGCCGGGCCACGGCCTGCGCGGAGTTGATGACCTCCACCGCCTCGGTCGGCACACCCAGCTCGGTTATGTGCGCGGCCACGACGTCCGGCGGCCGGAGCGCGTTGTTCGTGACGTACGCCAGGTGCATGCCACGCTCGCGCGCCGCCAGCAGCGAGTCCACGGCGTGCTCGATCGCATCGCCGCCCGCGTACACCACCCCGTCCAGATCCAGCAGCGCCGTGTCGTAGGCCTCGCTCAGCGCCCGCTCGCTCGCTGCCGGGCTGGTCCTGACGGTTTGGCTCATTTCGTACCGCTCCTCGTTCGCCGCTCTTCCCCCGATCATCTCGTACTCCAGTACCGCACATACGATGCAGTCATGAACTCCACAGGTCCGACAGTCGAAGGTCTGCACCTGATCCCGTTCCGCGGACTGCGCTATGTCCCCGAGCGGGTCAGCAGCCTGGCCGCCGTGACCTCGCCGCCGTACGACGTCGTGGTGCGCCCGGACGGCCTGCACCACCTCGAGTCGGCGGACCCGTACAACATCGTCCGGCTCATCCTCCCGCAGGCCGACACCGCGGCGGCCCGCCGCGAACAGGCCTCGAACACCTTCCACCGCTGGCTGTCCGAAGGCGTGCTCGCCCCCGACCAGGAGCCCGCGCTCTACGTCTACGAGCAGCGCAAGGGCGATCTGCTCCAGCGCGGAATCATCGGAGCGCTCAAGCTCTCCGACGCGGAGGACGGCGTCGTCCTCCCGCACGAGGGCGTGATGCCGCACATCGTCGAGGACCGCGCGGACCTGATGCGTGCCACCGCGGCCAACCTGGAGCCCCTGCTGCTGTCCTACCGCGGCGACGGCGGCACGGCCACCGGCGGCACGGCGGTGGTCGAGCGCGCCGTGCGGCGCGCGCCGCTGCTCGCCACCACCACCGAGGACGGCTACAGCCACCGGCTGTGGGCGGTCACGGACCCCGCCGAGCTGGCCGAGGTCCAGGCCGACCTCGCGCCCCGGCAGGCGCTGATCGCGGACGGCCACCACCGCTGGGCCACCTATCTGCGCCTGCGCTCCGAGCACACCCCGCCCACGCCCTGGGACTTCGGTCTTGTCCTCCTGGTCGACAGCGCGCGCTACCCGCTCCAGGTGCGCGGCATCCACCGTCTGCTGCACCGCCTCCCGGTCGCCGAGGCGCTCGAGGCCGTGTCGGACTGCTTCCGGGTGCGCCGTGTCGCGGGCCCGCTGCCCCAGGCCCTGGAGGCGCTCGCCGAGGCGGCGGCCGCGTCCAACGCCCTCCTGCTGGCGGGCGACGGCGCGTTCCACCTCGTCGACCGCCCGTCCCCCGAACTGCTCGCCCGTACGGTGCCGGACGACCGGCCCGAGGCCTGGCGCACGCTGGACGCGACCGTCCTGCACGCGACGCTCCTGGACCACCTCTGGAAGATCCCGGACGACCCCGAGCACATCGGCTACATCCACGATGCGGCGGCCACCGTCGCCAAGGCGGAGCGCGACGGCGGTACGGCGGTCCTGATGCACGCCGTGGGCGAGGACGTCGTACGCGAGCTGGCCCGCCAGGGCGTCACGATGCCGCGCAAGTCCACGTCCTTCGGCCCGAAACCGGCCACCGGCCTGGTGCTGCGCAGCCTGACTCTCTGACGCGCCCCTGGCTCTGACGGGGCTGAGGAACCGAAGGAGGGGGGCGGGACCGTGTCGCGGTCCCGCCCCCCTCCTCTGCTCATGTCACGCCGTTCAGCCGTTCAGCCGTTCATGCCGTACGGCGTTGGCGCGGTCAGCTCCGGTCATCGTCCTGCCCGCTGTCCTGCCCACTGTCGTGCCCGCTGTCGGCCGTGTGGTCGCCCTCCGCCGGTGCGGCGGCCTCGGCCTCGGCCTCGCCCGTCTCCGCCTCGTCGTCGAAAGCGTCAACGAACTCCACCCCGTCCAGCTCCGCCAGACGGTCGGACGCGTCCGTGGTGCCATCCTTGTCGGCCTCGACGGCCTTCGCGAACCACTCTCGCGCCTCGTCCTCCCGCTCGGCGGCGAGCAGCGCGTCGGCGTAGGCGTACCGCAGGCGCGCGGTCCACGGCTGTACGGAGTTCGACGCGAGCTCGGGGCTCTGCAGCGTCACGATCGCGGCGTCCAGCTGCCCCATGTCGCGCCGGGCTCCGGCGGCGACGAGCCGCATCTCGACCTGTCCCGCCTTGTCCAGCTTCTGGACCTCGGGCGCACCGGCCATGTCGAGGGTCTTCTCGGGCCTTCCGAGCCCCCGCTCGCAGTCCGCCATCAGGGGCCACAGCTCGGCGGACCCGGTCATCCGGCGGGCGGCGCGGAACTCGGCGAGCGCCTCGGCGTACTTCTGCGTGGCGTACGCGGCGAAGCCCGCGGCCTCGCGCACGGCGGCCACCCGCGAGGCGAGTCGCAGCGCGACCTTCGCGTAGCCGTACGCCAGCTCGGGGTCCTCGTCGATGGTCTTGGCGACCATCACCAGGTTCTTGGCGACGTCCTCGGCGAGACCCTTGGGCAGGCTCTGCAGCTCCTGCCGTACGTCACCGTCGATCTCCTCGCCCGTGACGTCCTCCGGGATCGGCAGCCGCTTGATGGGCTCGCGCTCCCGCTCGTCACGACGCGGCCCGCGGTCGCGGTCGTCGCGCCCACCACGGTATCCGCCGCCGGGGCGGCCACGGCTGTCGTCCCTGCGCGGGCCACGGCCCCGGTCGTCCCGGTGGAACCCGCCGCCGCGCCGGTCGTCGTCCCGTCCACGGAAGCCGCCGCGGTCATCGCGCCGCCCGTCACGACGGTCATCACGGCGGTCGTCGCGCCGCTCGTCCCGGCGGTCATCGCGGCGGAAGCCGCCCCGGTCACCACGATCGCCGCGGTCGCGGTCGTCACGGCGGAACCCGCCCCGGCTACCATCCCGCCGGTCGTCGTCCCGCCGGTCGTCCCGTCCACGGAACCCACCACGGTCATCACGTCGGTCATCACGACGGAAGCCGCCCCGGTCATCCTGGCGGTCGTCCCGACGGAAGGCAGGCCGGTCGCCGTCCCGACGGGGACCACGGTCACGGTCATCACGTCCGCGGAACCCGCCCCGGTCACCCTCACGGCGGTCATCGCGCCCACGGAACCCACCACGGTCATCCCGGCGATCGTCACGACGGAAGCCACCGCGGTCATCACGTCGGTCATCCCGGCGGTCGTCACGACGGAAGCCGCCCCGGTCACCACGATCGCCGCGGTCCCGGTCGTCGCGCCGGTAGCCACCCCGGTCACGGTCACGGTCGCGGTCGTCGCGGCGGAAACCACCACGCTCGCCGCGATCGCCGCGCGAGCCATCGCGCCGGTCGTCACGGCGTCCAGGAGCCCCACGGTCACCGTCGCGACGCGGCCCTCCGCGGTATCCGCCCCGGTCGCCACCGTCCCGTCGACGCTGGTCGCGCTCCGGTCGGTCGTCGGGAGAGTTGGTCGACATGGGTGACTCCTGTCTTCGGTACCGCAGTCATTCTTGCGCACCCAGCAACGAGGCGCGCTTCGACAAAACAAAAGGACCCTTGGTCCCAGCGTGAACGCTGGGACCAAGGGTCCTCAAAAATTGTTCGGCGGCGTCCTACTCTCCCACAGGGTCCCCCCTGCAGTACCATCGGCGCTGTAAGGCTTAGCTTCCGGGTTCG